>JBICIB010000654.1:0-7633 GCA_043101415.1 Planctomycetota bacterium JB042
CAACGGCGTCCTCCGGACGATCGACCGGGAGACACGTCGCGTGGAGGTCGCGCTCGACCGAGGCGGCGCCAGCGCCCGGAAGCGGCTCGACCTCTCGCCCGAACGGGTGGCGTTCTTCTCGAAGCCGGTCTTCATCGATCCCGACGAGAGCCGCGCCCTCCACCTGGCGCAGGTCCATTCGATGCCGGTCTTCCTGGTCGAGCGGTGGCTCGCGCGCCACGACCCGGCGCTGGTCGAGGCGATCCTCGAGGCGAGCAATCGGAAGCCGCCGGTCACCGCCCGGATCCAGCGGCTGAAGACGAACCGCGACTCGCTGCTGAGGAGGCTCGTCGCCGAGGGGATCGAGGCGCGTGCCGGGATCCTCGACGAGTCGATCCAGATCGACGCGGCGCCGATGGACATCGTCCGCTCGTCCGCCTTCAAGGAGGGGCTCCTCTACCTGCAGGACGAGGCGGCGATGAAGGTCGCGCATGCCGTCGAGGTGAAGCCGGGCGAGCGGATCCTCGACCTCTGCGCCGCGCCCGGCGGGAAGGCGACGCACCTCGCCGAGCTCGCGTCGGGCGAGGCGGAGGTCGTCGCGGCCGACCGCGACCTCCGCCGGCTGGAGAGGGTGAAGGAGAACGTGGCGCGGCTCGGGCTGAGCAGCGTCGTCCCGGTCGTCTGGGACCCGCTGGGGGAGGAGCGCCCGCCGGAGGAGGTGCGCGGCACGTTCGACGCCGTGCTCCTCGACGTCCCGTGCTCGAACACCGGCGTCCTCGCGCGCCGGCCCGAGGCGCGGTGGCGGGTCTCCGTCGACGCGATCCGCGAGCTCGCCGACCAGGGGCGCCGGCTCCTCCACGAGGCGGTGAAGTCGGTCCGGCCGGGCGGGAAGCTCGTCTTCTCGACCTGCAGCCTCGAGGAGGAGGAGAACCGGGACGCCGTCAAGCGGGCCCTCGTCGGCAACCCGAAGCTCACGCTCGTCCGCCAGGAGGAGACGCTGCCGTCGCCGAACGGGCCCGACGGCGGGTTCTTCGCGCTGTTCGAAGTCGGCGGCGGGGGGCGGTGAACCTCTACTACAACACGAACGGCCTCGCGCACCACCGCCTCGACGAGGCGGTCGACCTCCTCGCCGACCTCGGGTACGACGGCGTCGCGCTCACGCCGGACGTGGCGCACCTCGACCCGTTCCGGACGTCGTCGACGGAGGTCGACGAGCTGAGGGACCAGCTCGACCGACGCGGCCTCGGCGTCTCGATCGAAGCGGGCGCCCGGTTCGTCCTCGATCCGCGGCGGAAGCACCGCCCGACCCTCCTCTCGACGGAGGGGCACGAGCGGCGGCGGGAGTTCTACGAGCGCCTGATCGAGCTCGCCGCCGCGCTCGGCAGCCCGCTCGTCTCGCTCTGGTCGGGCGCGCGCGAGCCGGACACCCCGCCGGGGGACGCGGGGTTCGCGCTCCTCGCCGAGCGGCTGAAGCCCGTGGTCGAGGCCGCGGCGGAGCGGGACGTGCTGCTCTGCCTCGAGCCCGAGCCGGGGATGCTGGTCGAGACGGTGGAGGGGTACCGGCGCCTGCTCGGGCACCTCCCGGGATACGACCTCTGCCTGACGATCGACGTCGGCCACCTCGCCGCGAACGAGACCCGCCCGTGGGAGGGGCACGTCGTGGCGGCGGCGGAGCGTCTCCGGAACGTCCAGCTCGACGACGCGAAGGTCGGCGTCCACGACCACCTGATGTTCGGGGAGGGGGACCTCGACCTCGCGGCGATGGCGCGGGCGCTCCGCGAGATCGAGTTCGACGGCCCGTGCGCGGTCGAGCTCTCCCGCCACTCGCACGACGCCGCCCGGACCGCGGAGGCGGCGCTGAAGACGCTCCGGGACGTCGGTTTCTGACCGACGCCGAACCGGGGGGCAGGGGCGACCAGCCGGGAGCGGCCGGCCCGACATTCCGTTAAGGTTTGGCCAACCGATTGCCTCGGCTCGTTCGTTTCACCGGGAGAGCCAGGCTGCCCGTCCCCTGGGGGGGACGGGGGGGAGGTCGAACAGAGATGGTTTCGGACAACCGTGACCGGACGCAGTTCAGGGACTGCCCCACGCGCGAGGACGAGGGGGACGGCGGCCCGCTCGTGCAGCAGCACATCACCGAGGAGACGTGCCACCAGCGGCAGGAGCGCGGGTACCACAAGTGCCACGCGTGCGCGTGGCACGAGGCCGCCCGCGTGAAGCGGAGGCTCGTGCCGATCCCCGTCTGGTGACGGAAGAGCGGCGCGCGGTTCCGTGACCGCGAGCCCGGATTCGACGTCCCCTACTCGACGGCGGTCTCCGCCGTCGGGGGTCTCCTCATGGCCATGAGCACGCCGGACACCGCGCGCCGCTCCGCCGACACGTCGCGTTCGTCGCCGCCGACCGACGCGGAGCGCGGCCCCCGGGAGGCGCGTTCTCGGCTACCATGCGCGCGTCGCTCGAAGACCGACCGGGAACCACCACCATGCGCATCGCTCTCCTCGCTCCTCTCGCCGTCTCCCTCCTCGCCGCGCCGCTCGCCGGCCAGGCCGTCCGGTCGACCGCGACCGTCACGCCCGAGGGGATCTTCGTCACCGAGCAGTCGGACCTCGCGGCGCCGAAGGCCGGGCCGACCTTCGCCAGCGGGACGAACCCGAACCCGTCCGCGGCCGGGCTGCGATGGACGCTCCCGAATCCCGCCGGCATGCCGTGGATCTCGATGCGGGTCGCGACCGGGAACCACGGGACGTTCCACTGGCTCGGCCAGGACCTGAACTTCCGCCGCGTCCAGCTCGTCGCGTCGACCGACGACCAGGCGCCGGCGCTCCCGATCTACGAGGACCCGTATCCCGCGGCGACCCTGGCGAAGGTCGAGATCGAGGCGGCCGACGAGGCGCCGACGGCGGTCGGCGTCTGGTTCGACACGATCAACTCCCAGTCGCAGGTCCGGCTCTACTCCGGCTTCTCCGCCACGCCGACGCCGTTCGCGGGGCCGGTCGTCCGCGAGCACGACATCTCGGACGACGGAGCGGTCATCGCGCTCGGCTTCACCGACACGAACGGGAACGCGGCGGCGGCGATCGTCGACCAGTCGTTCGCGCCGATCTCGACCGCGGTCGCGCCGACCGGACCGTTCGTCCAGCTCGATCTCTCGGACGACGGGTCGACCCTCCTGATGGCGAGCGCGACCACGAACTACGTCTTCGACGTCGCGACCGGCAACCTCGTCTACCAGGACTCGTCGACCGTCTTCCACCAGGCGCACGTCATCTCCGGCGACGGCGACACGTGGGGGCGCGGCGGGTTCGACGTCGGGCTCTGGAAGAAGATCGGAGGGGCGTACCAGCGGATCCTGACGTACGACGACACGTCGTTCATCAGCAGCTCGGGCTACACGGCGGCCGGCCTGTCGGAGGACGGGTCGACGTTCGTGGTCGCGGCGGTCGACGCGGCGAACTGGCTCGACTTCCGGGTCTACTGCTGGTCGGTCGGCGCGACGTCGACCACGCTCCTCTGGCGGTACGTCCACGTCAGCGCCGGCACGTTCCAGGACACGCCGCAGCAGGTCGAGCTGTCGGCCGACGGCAAGACGATCGCCGTCGCGAGCTGGGGCGCGCAGGTGAACGGCCACCCGGAGGTGCTGATCTTCGACCGCGACGTCGGGATCGTCCCGGTCGGTTCGATCGACACGCCCGGTTCCGCGATGGACGTCGACGTCTCCGAGGACGGGCAGTTCGTCGTCGCCGGCACGAAGGCGGTCCACGCCAACACGAACGGGAACGGCGGCGAGGCGTACTCGTTCGACCTCGGCGGCCAGGGATACCGGCTGCGCGGGACGCCGTCGATCGGCCGCTCGATCCAGCTCGAGATCGGCGGGAACCCGGGCGACCCGGTCCTCCTCTGGGCGGGCCTCTCGCTCCTCCCGTCGCCGGTCCCGGTCTTCCCGTTCCGGGGGACGTTCGCCCTCGACCCGGCGTTCCTCTTCCTCCTCCCGACCCCGGTCGGGACGATCCCCGGCTCGGGCGTCGCCACCCTCCCGGTGACGATCCCGTTCGACCCGGCGACCGTCGGCGCGACGGTCTACACGCAGGTCGCGCGGACGACCGGCGGCGGCACGATCGACAACTTCCTGAGGCTGCCGATCACGCCCTGACGGGACGCCTCACCAGTCGTCGCGCCGGAGGTCGTACGTCGACCAGCCGGCGAAGAAGTCGACGAACTCGTTCGGCGCGAAGCCGGCGAGCGCCTGGACCAGCCCGGCGTCGGCGTAGAGGGCGATGTCCCAGCGCGGGACGTGCCAGTCGACCCCCTCCGGATAGCGCCCGGGCGGGGTGAAGCGCGACGCGCGGACGCGGACGTAGAGGCCGTGACGGTACGGCCGCGCGTAGCGGCCGAACCAGCCGATGCCGGCGTTCACGCCGGCGTCGCACAGGAGGTACCCGGGCCGCGTCCCGTGCAGGCCCGCCCCGAGGCCCGGGCCGACGCCGATCCCGACGTGGACGATGTCGAGGAGGTCGACGATCCGGTTCGGGACGTAGAGCGCGAGGGTGGCGGGGATCGAACGCCGGGACCATCCGTGGTCCGGCGCGAAGAACGTGTCCGCCCGCTCGGGGTTGTGGCAGCCGGTCGAGAGGCCGAGCGTCACGGCCGCGAGCAGGGTCGTCGAGAGGCGGGCGTGGGAGCGCATGCGGTTCTCCGGTCCTCCTCCCGGGACGACTTCCCCGGAGGACGGAGTCCCGATCGTAGAGTGTCGTCCTCGCGAACCGAGGAATCGACATGGACGTCCTCACCTGGGTCGGCATCGTCACCTGCCTGCTGCATTCGGCGATCTTCTCCGGGTTGAACCTGGCCCTCTTCGGCATCAGCCGGCTGCGGCTCGAGATCGAGGCGGAGTCGGGGGACGAGATGGACGCCGCGCGGCGGATCCTCGCGCTCCGGAGGGATTCGAACTTCCTCCTCACGACGATCCTGTGGGGGAACGTCGGGGTGAACGTCCTCCTGACGCTCCTCTCCGACTCGGTGATGACCGGTCTCGCGGCGTTCTGCTTCGCGACGTTCGGGATCACGTTCGCGGGCGAGATCCTCCCTCAGGCGTACTTCTCACGGAACGCGCTCCGCATGGGCGCGTTCTTCTCGCCGGTCATCCGCTTCTATCAGAGGGTCCTCTACCCGGTCTCCAAGCCGTGCGCGCTCCTCCTCGACGCCTGGCTCGGGCGGGAGGGGATCGCGTACCTCCGCGAGGCGGACCTGCGCGCGTTCATCGAACGGCACATGAAGGCGGACGAGGCCGACCTCGAGGTCCGCGAGGGGCAGGGCGCGCTGAACTTCCTGTTGCTCGACGACCTGCCGCTCTCGGAGGAGGGGGAGAAGGTCGATCCGGACAGCATCCAGCCGCTCGAGGTCCAGGTCGACCTCCCGGTGATCCCGCCCTTCCGGAACGACCCGGACGACCCGTTCGTCCGGTCTGTCGCGCGGTCCGGGCGGAAGTGGGTGATCCTGACGGACGGGGACGAGCGGCCGCTCCTCGTCCTCGACGCGGACGAGTTCCTGCGGAACGCGTTGTTGAAGCAGGAGGACTTCGATCCGTACGACTGCTGCCACCGGCCCGTCGTCGTCCGGAACCCGAAGACCCCCGTCGGTCGGATCCTGCGCCGCCTCCGCGTCGAGGCGATGGCGCCGGAGGACGACGTGATCGACGAGGATCTGATCCTGCTCTGGACCGCCGACCACCGTCGGATCATCACCGGCGCCGACCTGCTGGGGCGTCTCATGCGGGGGATCGTGAGGCGCGAACTCTCCGCGTCGGAGGACGAGGAGGAGGAGGAGGCCGAGACCGAGACCGACACGGAGCCGTCCTGACGGGCGGGCGACCCGACCGCTCGGGCGCCTCCGCGGGAGACGAGCGCGGGCTCGCCGTCACTCGTCCGGCTCGACGTAGTCGATGTACCCGATCATCATCTCCTCGAACGTCTGGTCGCCCCAGCGGACCGTGGCGTCGGGGTCGGGGTTGTTCGGGTTCCCGGGGGAGTTGTCGTAGACCGCGGTGATCCGGATCGCCTCGTCCTCTCCGATCCGGACCGGCGTCTCGAACCGGTAGATGTCCTGCCAGTTGAAGTCGTACGCCGGCACGTCGAGCAGGACGCGCACGAGCGCCCCGTCGGCGTCGAGGTGCTCGTACCGGAACGCCTGCCCGCGGGCGTGCATGTGGGGGAAGACCGAGAGGAGGTCGATCGCCCACGGGAACCGGCGGACCTGCCGGAACGTCACGTCGCGCGTCCGCGGCGGGATTCGGAGGTCGCCGTTCGCGATCCCCGCCGTGAAGACCTCGGCCGGCTCCTCGTGCCGCGAGAACCGGAACGCCATCCGGGTCCGGTCGGTCGTCGCGATCCCGTTCGGCGTGTAGTGGAGCTGCAGGACGAATCGGGTGCCGGCCTCGAGCTCCTTGGCCGCCCCCGGCGGGAAGAGGTTCGGGCGCGCCCCCGGGACGTAGACCGCGTAGTACCCCGAGTCGACGAAGCCGCGCGAGTCGCGCGCCCGCAGCGCGTCCCGGACCGAGACCCCGGGCCAGACCTCGAGCGCGAGGACGTGGTGGGTCACGTCGGGCGCGGTCGGCCGGATCTCGATCGCCTCGACCCAACGGTCCTCCGTCAGCTTCGGGTCGACGACGACGTACCGGTAGTCGAGGACGCCGGTGGCGGGGATCGCCTGCGGTTCGGGGAGCTCGACGATCAGGTCCGGCGTGCCGATCGCCCATCCGTCGTCGTCGAACGACGGGGCCGCCGGCGCGTCCGTCGGGTCGCCGAGCGGGGCCCCCGCGCGCGCCCACGCCCCGAGGACCGCCTTCTCGGTCTCCGTGAGCCGCCGCTCGTTCGCGAACCGCCCGTGGCGCGGGTCGGCGTACCACGGCGGCATGCGCCCCTCGTCGACGACCTCGGCGATCATGTCGGCGAACGAGCGCGCGGTCGCGGCATCGAGCAGGGACATCGGCCCGATCTGCCCCGGGCGGTGGCACGGGACGCAGCTCCGGTTCAGGATCGGGGCGACGTCGCGGTGGAACGTGAACGCGTCGGGCCGCCCGTCGTGCTCCGCGGCGCCGAGGAGACATCCCTGCGGCTCGGTGTGAGCGACCGGGACCTCCGCGCCGGCGAGCACGGCCTCGATCGCGTCGACGAGCCAGGTCTCGGTCGGCGCCGGCCGGCGGGCGCCTTCGGTGTACTGGTCGTCGACGGCGCCGCGGTAGACGACCTCGAAGGCGTCGTTCAGCAGCAGGACCTCGGTCGTCCGCGTCACGCCGAGACGGTCGCAGACCGCGTGGGTCGGGTCGCGGAGGATCGGGAACCGGACGCCGGCCGTCGCCCGCCGCTCGTCGATCGCAGCGGCCGTGTCGTGCGCGTTCGGGTCGAGCCCGAGGAAGCGGACGCCGCGCGGCGCGACCTCCCGTTCGAGGGCGGCGAGGCGCGGGAGGAGGAGCCGCGCGATCGGGCACTCGAGCGTCGTCGCCGTCACGACGGTGGCCCTCGTCCCCGGGGGCGCGCCGTGGAGCGAGACGACCGCGCCGGCGCCGTCGACGAGGCGGAAGTCGCCGACCGTCCCGTCGGTCGGCGGCGCGGCGAGCAGGGCGAGCGCGAGGAGGGAGGACGTTTGCATCGGTTCGGGG
>JBICIB010000655.1:0-4657 GCA_043101415.1 Planctomycetota bacterium JB042
GATGTTCGCCTACTCCTCCCGCCTCCGCTCCCTCACCCAGGGCCGCGGCACCTACTCCATGGAGCCGCTCGGCTACGAGCCGGTCCCGGTGGAGACCGCGAAGCGCGTCTACGAGGAACGCTCGAAGTAAGGGGGAGGAAGCAGGGGAGAGCAGGGGAGAGCAACGAGAGCAGGGGAGAGGTCGCTGACGCGGCCGGCTCGAGACGAGAGAGGGCCCGGCGAACATCTCGGCGATCGGCACCTCGCCGGAGATGACGCGGAGGTGGGCGCGGGCGTCGACGTCCGAGACCCGGGCGCGGCGGGAGTTCAGGTCGCCGATGACGTCGCCGAGGAACTCCTCGGGCGTCTGGACCTCGACCTTCATGACCGGCTCGAGGAGGACGGTGTTCTCCGGCGTGAACGCGAGGTTGAACGAGAGCCGGCCGGCGGTCTCGAACGCCATGTCGGACGAGTCGACCTCGTGCGACGAGCCGTCGAACAGCGCGGCCTTGAACCCGACGAACGGGAAGCGGTGCTTCCCGCCGAGCTCGGCGGCGCGCTCGATGCCCCGTCCGACGGACGGGATGTACTCGCGCGGGACGGCGCCCTGGCGGATCTCGTCGTGGAACTCGATCTCGCCCGAGCCGGGGAGCGGCTCGAAGCGGACCTTCACGACCGCGAACTGGCCCGAGCCGCCCGACTGCTTGACGTGGCGTCCCTCGACCTCGACGGCGTTCCGCAGCGTCTGGCGGTACGCGACGCGCGGCGCCCCGACGGTCGCCCCGACGTTGTAGTCGCGGACGATCCGGTTCTTCAGGACCTCGAGGTGCAGCTCTCCCATCCCGGCGATGACGGTCTCGTTCGTCTCCGGGTCGGTGAAGTACGTGAAGGTCGGGTCCTCCTTCGCGAGGCGGGCGAGCGTGTCGCCGAGCTTGTCGCGGTCCTGGCGGGAGGTCGGCTCGATCGACATCGAGATGACCGGGTCCGGGAAGTCGATCGACTCGAGGACGATCGGCTTGTCCGGGTCGCACAGCGTGTCGCCGGTCACCGTCTGCTTGACGCCGACCGCGGCGGCGATGTCGCCGGCCCGGATCTCCTCGATCTGCTCGCGCGCGCCGGCGTGCATCCGGTAGAGGCGGCCGATGCGCTCCTTCTTCTGCTTGGTCGAGTTGTAGACCGTCGAGCCGGACTGCAGGACGCCCGAGTAGACGCGGATGAACGTCAGGTCGCCGGTCTTCTCGGAGATCGTCTTGAACGCGAGCGCGGTGAACGGCGCGTTCGGGTCGTCCGGACGCTCCTCCTTCTCGCCCGAGTCCGGGTTCGTCCCCTCGACCGGCGGGAGGTCGAGCGGGGACGGGAGGTAGTCGATGATCGCGTCGAGGAGCCGCTGGATCCCCTTGTTCTTGAGGGCGGTGCCGAGGAGGGTCGGGAAGATCTGGGTGGCGATCGTCCCCTTCCGGAGCGCGGCCTTCAGCTCTTCGACCGTGACCGGCTCGTCCTCGATCACCTTCTCCATCAGCTCGTCGTCGAACTCGGCGGCGACCTCGAGCAGCTGGTGCCGGTAGTGCGCGGCGTCCTCCTTCAGCTCGTCGGGGATCTCGATCTCCTCGAACTTGGCGCCGGCCGACTCGATGTCGTAGGTGATCGCCTTCTCCTGGACGAGGTCGATCAGGCCGGTGAACTGGGAGCCGCTTCCGATCGGGATCTGCAGCGGCACCGGACGCGCGCCGAGCCGCTCGCGGATCGAGGCGACCGCCTCGAAGAAGTCGGCGCCGATCTTGTCCATCTTGTTGATGAAGGCGATCCGCGGGACCTCGTGGCGGTCCGCCTGGCGCCACACCGTCTCGCTCTGCGCCTCGACCCCCTCCGCGGCGTCGAAGACCGCGACCGCGCCGTCGAGGACGCGGAGCGACCGCTCGACCTCCGCCGTGAAGTCGACGTGGCCGGGGGTGTCGATCAGGTTCATCACATAGCCGTTCCACTGGCAGGTGGTGGCGGCCGACGTGATCGTGATGCCTCGCTCCCGCTCCTCGGCGAGATAGTCCATCGTGGCGGCGCCGTCGTGGACCTCGCCCATCTTGTGGGCCTTCCCCGAGTAGAAGAGGACGCGCTCGCTGATCGTCGTCTTCCCGGCATCGATGTGGGCCATGATGCCGAAGTTGCGGAGCCGGGTGAGGTAGCGTCCGGCCTTGGAGACGTTCTGGGCCGCGGTCGAACTCATGGCGGGCATTCTCGTGCTCGGGTTTCGTCTGGAGACGGCAAACCCGGGAAGCTAACACGTCGCCGAGCCGCGCTCAAGGGCGCGCGCGCAATTGCTGCCGGCCTCGCGGGCGGTCGCCGCCGCCGGGGGGCGGGCGGCGGGTGCCCCTCAGTCGCCCAGGGAGGCGTGCTCTCCGAAGTTCCGCCGGGCGAGCCGCTCCAGGAACGGGTCCGGCACGCCGGCCGTGACCGTGTGGATCGCGATCCGGCGCCCGCGGGTCCTCTCCTCGACCTGGTGGAGGATCTCGTCGGGGACGAGGATGGCCCCCCGGGACGGCTTCCCGTCGGTCAGGAGGACGACCGTGTCGAGGTCCCGGCCGATCAGCCGGGCCGTCCGTTCGTCGTCGCGCCCGAGAACGAACTCCAGCGCTCCGAACAGGTTCGTCCCGCCCTGCGGCTCGGCCCCCTCGACGAACGCCCGGGCCTCGGCGACCGTCTCGGCCGTCTTCTCCACCGGCTCGGTCCGGAACGGGACGATCCGTTCGTGGAACAGGATCACGTTGAACCGGGTCCCGTCCTCGAGCGACTCGAGGCAGCGCCGGAGCTCCCGGGTCGCCACGAACAGGCGGGACGGCCCGCTCGGGGCGCCGGTGGCGGAGCGCTCCATCGATCCGGAGACGTCGACCAGGAAGACGACCTCGTCCGCCTCGACCGGGATGCCGAAGAAGCGGGCCCCCTGCTCGGGGGCGATCGCCGGCCCGTCGCCGGTCTCCTCGAGGTCGAAGGTCGGGGCGTGCTCGCTCCACCACGCGACCCACTCGTCGGGGCGGGTGGCCGGGAAGTCCTCGCCCGTCAGCCGACCGAGCGCGTCGCGGATCGCCGAACGGACCCGGCGGCGCGTCCCCTCCTCGGCCGGGACCTCGCGGAGGAGGGCGGCGAGGAGCGCGGGGACCGACTCCGGGTCGCGGTGCTCGCCGAGCAACCGGGCGGCGGCGAGGCGGATCGACCAGGCCGGATCCGCGAGGAGCCGTCGGGCGGCCGCGAGCCGCGCCGCCGACGCCGTCTCGTCGTCCGTCGCCGCGTCCGCCCGGCGGTCGAGGGCGACGAGGGCCTCCAGGCGGACGGCCGGATCCGGGTCCGCGAGCGCCGCCTCGAGCGCCTCCCGCGCCGGGGCGCCGCCGACCCTCCCCAGCGCCGCCGCGGCGGCGCTCCGGACCGGGACCGCCTCGTCGTCGGCGAGCCGCGACGCCAGCGCCTCGACGGACGCCTCGTCCCGCATCGTCCCGAGCGCCTCGGCCGCGACCCGACGCCTCGACTCGCCGTCGAGCGGCGAATGGTCGCGCAGGGCGGTCCGGCGGAGGTATTCCCGGACGTCGTCCCCCTCCAGCGCGCCGAGCGTGTCGGCGGCCCGTCGCCGCACGATCCACGGCTGCTGGGCGACGAACCGACGTCGTTCGCCGTCGGGGTCGCGATCGAGCACATGCACCGCCGCGTCGAGGAGGAGGCGCGCCGCGCGCTCGCCCCCCTCCGCCTTCAAGCCCTCCAGGAGGCGGTCGAACTCCCGCAGGCCTTCGCTCTGGTAGTACTCGACGCGCACTCCGCCCTCGTCGGTCCGGACCGCGTACCCGGACTCGACCGCCTGGTACAGGTCGACCCGGCGCGCCTTGTATCGCCCGAACCATTTCTCGAACTCCCGCGCGGCGGACGGGCCGGCGAGCGTCGCGTCCGGGAGCGCCAGGAGGACGAGGGCGGCGAGGGCGGCGGCGGGCTTCGGGAGGTCGGGTTTCCGCATGGCCGATCGGTCTCCTCAGCTGGGACGCGGGGGGGGCTCCTTCGAGGATCGGCAATCCGTCGCACGCCAGCTTACCGATTCCGCGCCGAGGCGGCCCGCGGGGCCGGGCCGGCCGGCAGCGGCGCACGCGTCCGGACCCCGCCCCGCGGGCGGTATGCTCCTGTCCATGCCGACGACGAGACTCTACTTCGACGACGCCTATGCCGCCCGATTCTCCGGCCGAGTCGTTTCGGTCGAGCAACGGGACGGCGCCGCCGAGGTGGTCCTCGACCGGACGCTCTTCTACCCCGAGGGAGGCGGGCAGCCGGCGGACCACGGCCGGCTCGGGGCCGCGCGCGTCGTCGACGTGCAGGAGGCGCGGGGGGTGATCCGCCACCGCCTGGAGGGGCCGGCCCCGCCGATCGGCGAGGAGGTCGAGGGGGAGGTCGACTTCGAGCGTCGGTTCGACCACATGCAGCAGCACTCCGGCCAGCACCTCCTCTCGGCCCTCTTCGCCGCCCGGCTCGGCGCGGCGACGGTCTCGTTCCACCTCGGTCGATCGCGCTCCACGATCGACCTCGAGCGAGCGTCCGTCTCGGGGGAGGAGATCGCGCGGATCGAGGACGAGGCGGCGGAGATCGTCCGCGCCGCGCGGCCCGTGACGCCGACGCTCCACGACGACCCGACGGCGGTCGAGGGGCGCCGTCC
>JBICIB010000656.1:0-4760 GCA_043101415.1 Planctomycetota bacterium JB042
GGCGCCCGGGCGCGGACGTCCCGTCGGCGCCCGACCCGGGGCTCGGGCCCGCGAGGGAGGTCGAGTCGGACGACGCGGCGCCGATCGACGACGGGGCGCTGCTCCGCTTCTTCGGACCGGAGGGTCCGCTCGCCGCGCGGGTCCCGGGGTACGTCGTCCGCGAGGCCCAGGTCGGGATGGCGCGGGCGGTCGCCGCGGCGCTCGCGCGAGGCAGCGTCCAGGTCGTCGAGGCGGGGACCGGGGTCGGGAAGTCGTTCGCCTACCTCGTCCCGGCCGTCCTTCACGCGGTCACGAACCAGCGCCCGGTCGTCGTCGCGACGCGGACCAAGAACCTCCAGGCCCAGCTCTTCGACCGCGACCTGCCGCGGATCGCGCGCGCGCTCGACCTCCCGTTCCGGGCCACGCTCGTGAAGGGACGCGCCGACTACCTCTGTCTGCGGCGGCTGGCCCAGGTGCGCGGGGCGGCGGAGCGGAGCGCGGACGAGGCGGGGCAGGCGGTCGTCGTGTACCTGCGGCGGTTCGCGCGGCGGGCGCGGGACGGGGACCTCGAACGCGTGTCCGGCTGGATCCGGGGCCGCTTCCCGGGGGCCTCGGCGTGGATCGACGCCGTCCGGTGCGAGCACGGTGCGAGCGGGCGGCGCTGCCCGTTCGGGCGCCGCTGCTTCTATCCGAGGGTCGCGGCGCGCGCGCGGGACTCGCACCTCCTGATCGCGAACCACGCGCTCGCGCTGAAGTGGCCGCGCGCCTTCCCGACGCCGGACGCGTTCGTCTTCGACGAGGCGCACGACCTCGTCGACACCGCGACCGACGCGTTCGGCGTCCGCGTGACGGACCGGACGCTCCGCGCGTGCACCGAGGGGCTCGCGCCGCGCCGGCGGGGGGACGGCCTGCGCGGGCTGCTGCGCCGGATCGAGCGGCGCGGAGGGGTCGTCCTGGAGCGGGTGTTCGTGGCGGCCGAGGAGGCGCTGGCGGCGGCGGGGCGGTGGGATCGCGGCGTGGAGGAGCTGGTCGCGGCGGCGGCCCGCCTGGAGGCCGGCCCGGCGGCGGACGGCGAGCGGGCGCTCGTGTTCGACGAGCGGGTGCGGGACGGACGGCCGTTCCTCGCGCTGGCGGATCGCGCGGCGCGGACGGCCGCGGACGCCCGGCGGCTGGCGGCGGCGTTGGAGCGCCTCCAGGGAGACGTCGAGCCGGCGCCGGAGAGCGCGCGGGCGGCGGTCGAGGAGTTCGAGCTCGAACTCACGACGGCGCGGGAGCGGTTGACGGAGGAGGCGACCGGCCTCGACCTCGCGTTCGGCGACGACGAGAAGGCGGTCCACTGGCTGGTCCGGGGGGAGGGGCGGTTCGCCGCGCGGTTCGAGGTCCGGACCGCTCCGATCGACGTCGGCGAGGAGATCGCGCGGTTCGTCCTCGAGCCGACGCGCGCGGTCGTCCTCACCTCCGCGACGCTGCGGGTCGGCGAGCGGTTCGACTTCTTCGCCCACCACCTCGGCGTCGACCGGATCGAGGAGGGGCGCGACGCCGAACCGCTCTTCCTCGGCTCGCCGTACGACTACCGGGAAGCGCTCCGGTTCTACGTCCCGCTCGGGGGGCCGCACCCGCTGCTCGAGGACCCGGAGGCGGCGGTCCGCTCGATCGTCCGGGCGGCCCTGCTGGTGGCGCGAGGGCTCGGCGGGAAGACCCTCGTGCTGTTCAACGCGCGGTCACGGATGACGCGCGTCGCCGAGCTGCTCCGGGCGCCGCTCGCGGCGGACGGGATCCGGCTGCTCTGCCCGGGGCCGGACGGCGGCATCGCGCGCGTCCTCGACCGGTTCCGCCGGGAGGATCGGGCGGTGCTGCTCGGGGCGCGGGCGTTCTGGGAGGGGGTCGACGCGCCGGGGGGGAGGGTCCGCTGCGCGATCCTCGAACGGATCCCGTTCGAGTCGCCGGCCGAGCCGGTCCACGGCGCACGCACGCGGCGTCTGGCGGAGGAGGGGGAGAACGGATTCCTCGCCTACTCGCTCCCGCGCGCGATCGTCCGGCTGCTGCAGGGGGCGGGGCGCGTCGTGCGGGGCGAGGGGGACCGGGGCGCCGTGCTGATCCTCGATCCCCGGGTGGCGACCCACCCGAGGTACGGCGGGATCGTCCGCGCGTCGCTCCCGGCCGGGTGCGAGATCGGTCCGGAGGAGCGGGTGTTCGCGGCGCTGCTGGGGCGGCTCGGCGTGCCGACGGACGTTCCGGAGGAGTCCCCCGCCGCCCGTCTCGCCCGGGCGACCGCGGACGCGAAGGGAGGGACCGGTCAGCCGCTCGACGGCTGACGCCCGCGGCGCCGGCGCCGGGCGATCACCTTGCGGCCGCCCTTGGTCTTCCGGCGGTACCGGAAGCCGGTCATCTTGGAGCGCTTCGTGTTCGACTTCCGTCGGTTGATCTTCATGGCTCTCGCTTCCGGAACCGCCGTCGTGCGCGCAAACCCGCGAGTCTAGCGGGGGTGGGGGCGGGGCTCAAGCCCTCAGCTCCGGTCGGGGCGCCAGCGGTCGAGGTGCCGCTTCAGGACCGACAGGTCGTCGGCGAGGGGGGCCTCGACCCGGATCGGGGGGGACTCGGGGGCCGGCGAGGCGAGTTCCAGCCGCCGGCAGTGGAGCGCCACCCGGTCGAGAATCGGCTTCTCCGGGCGTCCGGGCTTCGGCCGGTACGAGAGCTTCAGCTCGGAGAGGAAGACGTGGGGGCGCGCCCCGTACAGCTCGTCGCCGAGGATCGGGAACCCGAGATGCGCGAGATGGACCCGGAGCTGATGGGTCCGCCCGGTCACCGGCTGGAGGCGGAGCCACGTGTAGCCGTCGAGGCGCTCCTCGACCCGGAAGCGGGTGAGGGACGGCTTCCCGCGCTCTCGGTCCTTCGCCACGACCATCCGGAGCGCGTGGCGGCGGTCCTTGGTCAGCGGGGCGTCGATCTCCCCCTCCTCCTCGGGGAACCGGCCGCGGACCAGCGCGACGTACTCCTTGTGGACCTCCCGATCCATGAACGCCCGGCAGAGCTCGCGCTTGGTGTCGCGGTCCCGGGCCAGGAGGAGGGCCCCGCTCGTGTGCTTGTCGAGGCGATGGACGACCTTCGGGCGGCCCCCGCGGAGGGCCGACGCGGGGAGGAGGTCGACCACGGTCTTCTTCCAGCGGCGCCGCTCGGGGACGACGGGGACCCCGGCCGGCTTGTCGACGACGATCACGCGGTCGTCCTCGTACAGGATTTCGATCGGCCGGCGGGGCCCCCCCGAGCGAGCGCGCTGCTCGAGCTCGGCCGGCCATTCGACGTCGACGACGTTGCCGGCCCGGAGCGGCCGGTTCAGGGCGTCTTCCGTGCCGTCGACGGTGACGTGCCCGTCGGCGATCAGCGAGCGGACGACGCCGCTCGGCGCCCCGAGCATCCGGCAGAGGAAGCGGTACGGGGTGACGTTCTTCTGGTTCGGCTCGACGACGAAGGTCTGACGGCGGGACACGCGCTCCTCCGGAGGGACCGGCCGATGATAGACGGTTCGCCGCCCGCTTCCCCGCGCCTCCGGAGAGGAGCCGGAACCGAACCGAACGGGATTCGGGGGGCCCGGTCGGTCGTCGGGCGTACCACCGAGGGCCGGCGCGAGCTCGTCCGGTCGTCAGGAACTCGCGCCGGATCGGCGGCGGTTCGCGGACGTCCTGTTAGAATCGCCGTTTCGGACGCCCCGGAGCGTTCCCTCTCCCCCGCCCACCCGAGATCCGACCATGCGCATCGAGCTCGCCAAGCACGCCGGCTACTGTTTCGGGGTGCGGGACGCCGTCGAACTCGCCCTCGAGGCGGCCCGGAAGCACGGCCGGGTCTACATGCTCGGGGACATCGTCCACAACGAGATCGTGGTCGAGCGCCTGGCGAAGGAGGGGGTCCGGGTCGTCAACAGCCTCGACGAGGCGAAGGACGCGCCCCTCCTGTTCCGGGCCCACGGGACGCCGACCGGGACCTGGGGGGAGGCGAACGAGCGCGGCCTCGACGTGCTCGACGGGACCTGCCCGCTGGTGTCGAAGATCCACGACGAGGTGAAGGAGCTCGCGGAGGAAGGGCGGAAGGTGATCATCGTCGGCGACCACGGCCACGACGAGGTGGTCGGGATCGCCAGCCAGATCGAGGGGACCGTGATCGTGAACGGTCCCGAGGAGGCGGAGGCGCTCCCGCGGATGCGCCGCGCCGGCGTCGTCTCCCAGTCGACCCAGATGATCGAGAACGTCGTCGACGTCCTGAACGGCCTCTACCGGAAGGTCGTCGACCTCCGGTTCATCAACACGATCTGCTTCCCGACCCGCCGCAACCAGGAGGAGATCCGGGAGCTGGCGCGCGACCACGACGTCGTGATCATCGTCGGGTCGTTCACCAGCGCGAACACGAAGCGGCTCGCGACGATCGGCCAGGCGCTGAACGAGCGGACGTACCAGGTCCGGACCGCCGACGACCTGGAGGCCGAGTGGTTCGAGGGGGCCGCGTCGGTCGGCGTCTCGGCCGGCGCGTCGACGCCGGACGAGCTGATCCACGCGGTGATCGACCGCATCCGAGAGATCGGCGCGGCGGCGTCCGAGGGAGCGGCCGCGACCTGACCCGGGTCAGGGCAGGACGTGGAGCTCGTACGCGTCGGTGACGTTGCCGACCCCGTTCGGCGCGGTCGGGTCGTTCACGAACCACTGGGAGAGGAGCGGCGCCCCGGCGATCCCCGGCACCGGCGGGAGCGGCAGCGGGAACGTGGCGCGCCCGGCGGAGTCCGCCGTCACGGG
>JBICIB010000657.1:0-2692 GCA_043101415.1 Planctomycetota bacterium JB042
TCGACCGCCCCGACCCGACCCACGTCCGCCCTCCCTCGCGGTGGACCGCCTCCGCCGTCAGACCGTCCGTGCTCCAGCCGGCCCCGTCGATCGGGACCGGAACCACGAACGTCTCCGGCGTCCCGGAGTCGTCGACCTCCCGCTCCCGCTCCGGCGCCCGGACGACCTCGGCGGACGGCCGGGGCGCGCGTCCTCCCTCGACCGGCGCGAGCACCACCGCCGCCGCCTCCCCCCCGGGCCCCGGATCGCCCGGCCGGAAGAGGGTGATCGCCGTCAGCACGACGGCCGCCGCGGTGGCGCCGAGGACGACTCCCGCGATCGACCCCGCGCCCGACGACGCGGCGGCGGCCGGAGCGGCCGGTCCGCCGGAACCGTCGGCCGGGAGCACGAGCGCGACCCACGCCCGCCGATCGGGGTAGCGCCCGTCGAGCCGCTCTCGCAGCCGCTTCCTCCCCCGCTCGATCCTCGATCGGACCGTGCTCTCCGGGACGTCGAGCTGGCGCGCGATCTCGGGCGTGCTCTTCTCCTCCAGGTAGCGGAGGACGATCGCCGTGCGGTACGGCTCGTCGAGCATGTGGACCTCGCGGGCGAGGCCCCGGAACAGCTCCGACTGGGCGGCGACCTCGGCCGCGGCGCCGAGTTCGCCGGACGAGGGCGAGGCGGTCGCCAGCTCGCGACTCGCCCGCCGGCGCTCCGTGCGCTTCCGCTGGCGCAGCACGTTCTTCAGCACCTCGCGGAGCCACGGCCGGACGCTGCGCGACGCGTCGGGAGGATCGCGGAGCGCCGCGAGGAAGGTCTCCTGAACCGCGTCCTCCGCCTCGCTCGGCTCGGTGGCCAAGGAGACCGCGAGCGCACGGAGCCAGCCGGCGTGCTCGAGCAGCTTCTGGAACTCTTCGGCGGTCATGGCGACTTCCTCCCGCTCCTCTCCATGCCGCCGGCGGCCGCTCCGTCCCCAAAAAGCGGTCGTGAAGTCGAGGATAACCGACCCTTTTTCGGACGGCGGCGGCGGTTTCCGGGGACGCCCGGCGGGTCGGCGGCATGGAGGGAGTGGCCCCATGCCAGCTCTCCCTCGTGTCCCACCCCGGCCCATGAACGATCTCCCGTCCGGACTCCCCCTCCATGCGGTTTCCGCCCGACGTCACACTCGGACAGCTCTCCCACGTGCCCGTCTCCGACCTCCCGGGCGCGATCGACCCCGACCAAGTCGAGCGCCTCGAGCGGGCGGCTCGGAACGGGGGGCCGGATTCGAGCTGCCTGGCGCCGGGGCAGCTCCGCCACGCGCTCGCCCTGAGCCTCGGAGCCTCCGGGGAGGACGACCCGGACGACGTCCGTTTCGTCGACTTCGAGCCCGAGCTCGCGGAGCTGTCGCTCGCGGAGTTCGCCGACCTCATGGTCGCCCCGTTCCACTGCGGAGCTCCCCCGTCGAGCGGGATCGCGGAGTTCGCATGGTCGATCGCCTGCGAGCAGAGGGAGCGACGGCGCCTCCCCGCCGAGCGAGGAGCGACGATTCGCGTCGGCCGGAGCTTCCGCGCGCTCTACGATCGCTGCAACGAGGAGCTGATCTCCCGGTGTCGCCGCATCGCTCGGATCGGAAACCGTCGGATCGACCCGGAAGCGCTCGCCGCTTCGGCGTGGCACCGCGCGTTCGAGGCGTACTGGAGCCCTCGGTCTCGCGTCCGCTTCCTCGGGCGGGGACGGACCGTCGGCCTCCTGTGGACGATCGCGCGCCACGAGATCGGGCCGATGTCGCGCGCCCAACTCCCGTCGCTCCCGACCGAGCTGCTCGAGAACCACCCCGCCCCGGTCGGCGGCCCCAGCGGCCCGGAGCGGGAGGAGCTGCTGGCCCGCGTGCGCCAATGCGTCGACGAGCTGCCGCCCCGCCGGAGGCTCGTCTGCTCCCTCCTGTTCGACCGCGAGCTGCCGTCGCTCCGGGTGGCGGCGCTCCTCCGACTCGCCGAGTCGACGGTCTCCGAACACGTGCAGGAAGCGAGACGACATCTGAGGCGCTGCCTCGAGCGACGACTCGGCGCCGCGGGCTTCGGAGCTGAAGGATGAGCGACGAGCACTTCAGGCGCGTGGAACGGCTCCTCCGTGAACAGGCGGGCGAGGGCGCCGACGGGCCGTTCCTCGCCGACCCGCGGGACCTCGAACGACTCGCCGCGCTCTGCGACGGGGCCATCGGGCTCGACGACCTCCCCGAGGAGACCCTGGGCCGTCTGATCCGGGCGCTCGGTCTGGACGGCGTGACCGAGCTGCTCGCTCCGGCGGAGGCGTTCGGGATGGCGGCGGGCCGGACCGAGGCGGACGCCCCGCCCGACGACGAGGCGGCGTCGGTCGCGTTCGCGAAGGGGTGGCCGGACCTCGACCTCCTCCTCGCGACGGTCTTCCGTGCCCCGATCGTCGTCCCCGTTCCGCGCGTCGGTGCCCCGGACGACCTCCCGGTCGACCTGCGCCGCGCCGGGGAGGCGGACGACGTCGTCGTCGAGGCGGCGCTCTGGACGCCCGCTGCGGGGGAGGCGCCGATCCTCGTCCACCGGTTCCGCCGACCGCGCGAGGCGATCGGCCGGGCCTGGTCGTTCTACCTCCCGACGAACGAGAACCACTCGACGTCCGTCCTGCCGCTCGGCCTCTGGGGCCCGGCCGCGGACGGCGGCTTCCGGTTCGACGTGGTGGTCCAGCGGAGACAGATCGG
>JBICIB010000658.1:0-3798 GCA_043101415.1 Planctomycetota bacterium JB042
CCCGCGCGGGAGCGAGCGTCGCGTCGATCGCCCGCTCGTCCAGCCCGGCGGGGGACGCCTCCAACCTCTCGCGCGCGTCGCGCAGCAGGCTCTCCAGCAGGACCGCGTCCCGCGCGCCGACGCGCGGGCGCCGGTGCGTCGGGAGGAAGAGGCTGACGCCCGGCCCTCGGGTCGCGATCAATTCTCGAACGGTCTCGTCGGACGGTCGGTCTTCGATGAGGATGTGGCTCATGGTGCGAGCACGTCTCACAATCGCCGTGCCACGCCGGGAGAGGCGGTCGATCCCGAATCTCGGCGCGCGGGTTGCGCGGAGCCGGAGAAGCGTCGCCCCCGGACGCGAGAAAGCGCCTCCGGCATGGACTCCAACGCCGCCCTCTCCCTCGCCGTGGCCGTCGGCCTCGGATTGCTGGTCGGGATCCAGCGCGAGTGGGCCGGCCCCCACCTCGCCGGCGTCCGCACCTTCACGCTCCTGACGCTCCTCGGAGCGCAGGTCGGGTTGCTCGCCGAGGACCTCGGCGGCTGGCCGATCGCCGCGGCGCTCGCCGCCGTCGCCGCCGTCTTCGTCGCGGGCTACGCGATCCGGACCCAGGAGCCGGAGCAGGGCTCGGGCCTGACCACGTCGGTCGCGGCCCTCTCCATGACGGCCGCCGGCGTCGCGGCGGGCGTCGGACGCATCGAGCTCGCCGTCCTGACCGGCGGCGCCGTCGCGGTGCTCCTCCAGTGGAAACGGCCGCTCCACCGCATGGTCGAGCGCATCGGCGAGACCGACATCCGCGCCGCCATGCGCCTCGCGCTGATCGGCCTCGTCGTCCTCCCGATCCTCCCCGATCGGAGCTTCGGTCCGTACGGCGTCCTGAATCCGTTCGAGATCTGGCTCGTCGTCGTCCTGATCTGCGGGATCAGCCTCGCCGGGTATCTCCTGCACCGGTTCGTGGGGCGGCGGACCGGCGCGCTGCTCGGGGGCCTGATCGGCGGCCTCGTCTCGAGCACGGCGACGACGATCAGCCACGCCCGACGGTCGCGCACCACCGAGGGGGCCGAGCGGGAGGCGGCGCTGATCATCGTCGTCGCGTCGACGATCGCGTTCGGCCGGGTCCTCGCGGAGGTCGCGGTCATCGCGCCCGGGATCCTCTCCGGAGTCGCTCCCCAGCTCGTCGTGATGGCCTCGGTCCTGGGAGCGATCGCGCTCGCGATGGCGGTGCGCCAGGGAGCGGGGAGGGAGCGCCCGGAGGTGCCCGACGACCCGCTCGAGCTGAAGGCCGCGCTGCTGTTCGGCCTCGCGTTCGTCGTCATCCTCCTGACCATCGCGGTGCTGCGGGAGCGGGTCGGCGACGACGCCCTGTACGGGGTCGCGGTGATCTCCGGCCTCACCGACGTCGACGCGATCACGCTCTCGACCGCCCGTCTCGTCGAGGAGGGAGACCTCTCGCTCGACACGGGGTGGCGCATGATCCTGCTCGGCTCGATGTCGAACCTCGTCTTCAAGGCGGGCGCGGTCGCGGTCCTCGGCGGACGGCGCGCGGCCGCGCTCGTCGGCCTCGCGTTCGGGGCATCGATCGTCACCGGCGGGTTGGTCCTCGCGTTCTGGCCCTGACGGCGCGGTCGGACGAGACGGAGGTTTCTACAAAGGTCCGCTCCTCGAGGGCGGAGCCCGCGCCGTCGCCGCGAGCCGATCGCAACGGACGCGGCACGCACGTTGCGCCTTCCCGACTCCCGCCCGACCGGCGAGCGGCGAGCGCCGCGATCCCGCCGGGAAGGCCCGTCCCCCGAAACGACGAAGGAGCGCCGACGAGATGATGGTCCGCGAGGTCATGACGAACGGAATCGAGATCGTCCAGAGCGAGGAGTCCGTGACGCAGGTCGCGAAGAAGATGCGCGACCTCGGCGTCGGCGCGCTGCCGGTCGCGCGCGACGAGAGGATCGTCGGCATGGTCACGGATCGCGACATCGTCCTGCGGGTGTGCGCCGAGGGCTCCGACCCGAACATGACGACGGTCGGGGAGGCGGCCACCGACGCCTTCGTCCACTGCCGCGCGGACGAGGCGGTGGCGGACGCGGCGGAGCGGATGGAGAATCACCAGGTCCGCCGCATGCCGGTCCTCGACGAGGAGCAGCGCCTGGTCGGGATGCTGTCGCTCGGGGATCTCGCGCGGTCGGAGGCGCCGGAGGCGACGGCCGCGCTCGTCGGCGTCTCCCGCGACGGCTGACCGACGGCGGACCGACGACGGACCGACGGCGGACCGTCGGCGGTGCGACACTGATTCGCTCAGCGATCCCCGGCGTCCGCGCCCGCGCTTCGCGACGGCCGATCGGACGCGCGCCCCCCGCGCGTTCCGGCTCCGGAGAGGCGCTCCAGGAAGGTGTCCGCCCATCGGAAGACGTCGCGCTCGCGGACCACCCGCCGCAGCGCCCGCATGCGCGCCGCCGACTCGCCGTCGGGCGCCCGGATCGCCCCCGCGATCCGGGCCGCCAGTCCTTCCGGATCGAACGGGTTGACGAGCATCGCTTCGTTCAACTCGGCGGCCGCGCCGGCGAACTCGCTGAGCACCAGGACGCCCCGCTCGTCGACGCGGCTGGCGACGTACTCCTTGGCCACGAGGTTCATCCCGTCGCGCAGGGGCGTCACCAGCAGGACGTCCGCGGCGAGGTAGAGCGCCACGAGCTCCTCGAACCCGAAGTTCCGGTGCATCGAATGCACGACGGACCGACCGATCTCCCCGAACTCGCCGTTCAGCTCCCCGGCGAGCCGCTCGACGAGACGCCGCTGCTCGACGTACTCCGCCACCCCCTCCCGGCTCGGGACCGCCGCCTGGACCAGGACGGTCTCCTCGGCGGCGATCGTCCCCTCGCGGAGCAGGCGCTGGTAGGCGCGGAGGCGCGCGTCGATCCCCTTGGTGTAGTCGAGCCGGTCGACGCCGAGGAGGATCGTCCGCGACGTCCCGAGCCGACGGCGCAGCGAGGCGCTCCGACGCAGGACCTTCTCCGACCGGGAGGCCCGCTCCCAGCGTTCGAAGTCGACGGAGATCGGGAAGGTCTCGACGACGGGCGCGCGAGAGGCCCCGCGATCGGACGCCGAGTCCTCGAGCAGCGCGCGGAGGTTCTGCTCGTCCCGGCGGGTCTGGAGCCCCACGACGTCGGCGCCGAGCAATCCCGCGAGGAGCTCCCGCCGCCACGGGAGGCGCGAGAAGAGCTCCTCCGGCGGGAACGGGATGTGGAGGAAGAACCCGATGCGAACGTCCGGTCGGCGATCCCGCAACAGCGCCGGCACGAGCATCAGGTGATAGTCGTGGATCCAGACGGTCGCCCCGCGCGGCGCGGCGGCGGCCGCCTCGGTCGCGAACCGGGCGTTGATGGTGCGGTACGCCTCCCACCAGCTCCGCCGCAGCTCCGGCGCCCGCAGCGCACCGTGGAAGAGCGGCCAGAGGACCCGGTTCGAGAACCCTTCGTAGTACGCCTCGACCTCGTCGCCGCTCAGGGGGACCGGGACGTTGTCGATCCCGTCGTGCCGGAACGGCGGCGTCCGTCGGCTCTTGAGCCCCGCCCACCCGACCCAGGTCACGCGACGTCGCTCGAGGATCGGAACGAGTGCGGAGACCAACCCTCCCGGGCTCGTCTCCCAGACGGTCCCGGATCTTCGCCGCACCCGCCGGACGGGGAGGCGGTTCGCCACCACGACGAGGGAGTCGTCGTCGGGAACGTCGCTCGCGCGCCCGACGGACGCCGGACGGAGGGCGCGAGGACGGACGGACCGGGTCGTATCGGCGGAGGTCATCGCAGCGCGGGCATTCTTCCGGTTCG
>JBICIB010000659.1:0-7428 GCA_043101415.1 Planctomycetota bacterium JB042
CCACGAGGTCGGCCGCCGCGGCGACGCCGAACGGGAGCCCTGCTCCGTCCTCGTCGAGCCGGAGCTTCAGGTCGCCGTCGTCGAGCGCGAGCTGACCGACGGACGTGTACGTCCCGGCGCCGACCCCGTCTTCGACCAGGACGTCGAACGTCCCGGCGGTGTCGAGGGCCATCCCCTTCACCTCGAACCGGCCTTGGTTCTTGTGATCCCGGATCTCGACCCTCCCTTTCGCGTCCGCGTCCGGCGGCGACGTGTCCGGCCGCACGAGCGGCGCCTTCGCGCTCTGGGGCTTCTTCGCCAGCGCGTCGCTCGCGGTCAGGGTCGCGACCGCAACGGCCGCGACCCAGGTCCATCGTCTCGTCATCGGTTCGGTCCTCTCCGGCACCCGGTGCAAAGTCGTCAAGGTCGGTCGGGCGTCACGAAAACGTCGGTCGGCACGGTCTCTCGGGATTCGATCCAGTGCCGCCACCCCTCCAGGTTCGTTCCGAACGTCTGGCCGGTCGCCAGCGTCAGGGAGCGTTGCGCCAACGTCGAGAAGTAGGCGTCCTCGTCGACGATCGCCTCCTCGAGCAGATCGCAGAGCGTGCGGGCGGCGTCGAGCGAACCGAGGCGCCCGAGGTCCTGGATCGCCGCGCGGCGGACGATCACCTCGTCGTCGTACAGGGCCGCGGACCGGAGGCGGCTCACGGCCTTCCTCGGGGCGACCTCGGCCAACGCGTGGGAGGCGTCCCGCCGGACCTTCGCGTCCGGGTCTTTCCGCAGGAGTCGGGCGACGGCGGCGTCGGCCTCCTCGATCCGGAGCTTCCGCACCACGCGGATCGTCGCGCGGCGCGTGTCCGCGGAGTCGGAGCGGAGCATCTCCTCCACCGCCTTCCAGACGTCCCGTGCGTCGTCGTGCCGGGCGAGTCGTTCGGCGGCGTCGTCCCGTACGGCCGGATCGGACGATTCGAGACGGGCCGCGAGGACGTCCAGGGCGGGGGGCTCACGCTCCGCGCCGCCCTCCTCCTCGGCGGGGGGGACGGACGCAAACGCGAGCGCGAGAGCCGTGAAGTGCGCGAGCATCAGAGCTCCTGCCACCCGAACAGGGTGAAGTCCTTCACCGCGTCGCCGACGGCCGATTGGGCCGCGGTCGAGTAGATGATGTCGACGGTCCCGGAGAGTTCGAGGTCCTCCGAGTCGTTGTGGTACGCCTCGAACACGTCCCCTTCGACGAGGCAGGTCCCGAAGATCCGCTTCCCGCCGCCGCCTCCGCGGAAGATCACCTGTCCGGTGACGATCACGACGCCGACGTAGTCCCACGAGCCCGAGATGACGAGGTTCCCCTCCACGAGGAGGAGCCCCGCTCCCTGGGCCCCGCCCGAGATCTTGAGCGTCCCGACGGCGTGTGTGATCTTGAAGTCGCTCTCGTCGTAGTTGCCCAGATCGCCGGTGTGATGGGTGCTCTCGGCGAAGGAGATGTCCGCGGCCCCCTTGTAGAGGTCGATGTAGTGCTGAAGGTCGATGCCGGGCACGTTCGCGACGCTCGCGTCTCCGCCCTCTCCGACCACGTTGTCGAGCTGCTGGGCGGAGAGCTGGTCGACGATTTCCGCGGCGTCGCCCGTCGTCGAGATCCCGGCCACGGCGGCCTCGCCGCCGGCCGTCCCGTCGGGGTTCGTGTCGTGGCCGTCGATGACGAACGAGTTGCCGTTGAGCTGGACCTCGGCGTTCGGGTCGCCGAGATAGACCGCATACGGGAACTGCGGCAGCCCGGCGAGCGCCCGTCCCATGGCCCGGACCTGCTTCACGTACGATCGGGAGCCGGGCGTCGAGATCGGGTCGCCGTTCCCGTCGTAGCCGGTGACGTTCACCGACCCGCGCGAGACCAGGCGGACGAACTGCCGCTCGTCCTCTTCGTCGACGTCGCCGTCTCCGTCGTTGTCGGCCGCGTCCTCTCCCAGGTCCTCGAAGGTGACGCGGTATCGCAGCGCTTCGGAGCCGTCGACGGTCGCGGTCACGGGCTCGAGGTCGTTCGGGTTCGCCAGGAGCTGGGCGAGCGCGGCGTCGAGCCCCGACTCCGCGTTCATCAGCGCGATCGCACGGCTCTTCGCCGCGTCCTGCTCGACGAGGTTCCGGTTGCCGAGGGTCAGCATCGCGCCGCCGAGGCTGGCGAGGGGGACGATCAGCAGGACGACGAGGAGCAGCAGGTTCCCTTCCTCCCGTCGGATCGGTCGGGAGCGGTCAGTCATTGCGGATCTCCACGATGCGCGTCGATCGCGCGGTGGTCGGGGCACCATCGGGCATTCGCATCCGGACCACGACCGAGATCGTGAGCATGCGTCCGTCGAGCGTGAAGCTGCATTGGGTCACGTCGCGGGAGGCGGTCTCCGCCGCCGCGCCGGGCCGCTGGAGCACGAGGTCGACCTCGTCGAGGAGCCCGTCCTGATCGTCGTCGACGCCGTTGGTCGGGTCTCCGGCCGAGGCGATCGCCTCGATCGAGTACTGGGCGGCGTCGGCGGTCGGCAGCGCGTCGGCCTGCGCGGGGTCGTAGGCGAAACAGAGCCAACGAAGGTCGTCGGCCGGGACGCCCTCGACGAGAGGCTGAGGGGTCTCGAAACCGGGCGGCAGCGTCTCGAGGGACCCGAGGCTGGCCGCGCGCAGGTGCCGCTCGAGCCTCTCGACGCAGCGATCCGCCCGCATCTGGCCCTCGAGGACGACGGCGTTCGTGGTGAGGGCTCGCGAAGACGACGTGCTGACCCCGGCCACGCCGATCCCGATCACGCCGAGGCAGAGCATCGTGACCATCACCTCGACCAGGGAGAAGCCCCTGGACTCGTGGTTCGTCGGCCGCGCCATCAGTCGTCGAACCCCCGCCGATTCGCCACGAACGCGTCCAGGTTCCGCGTGCGCACTCCGCCGATTCCGTACCAGGTCGCGGTGAGGGAGACTCGGACGAGATCGTCCGGATCGTGCGCGCCGTCCTCGGTCACGGTGACCTCGAGGATCGGCGTCGCCGCCATCTCCTTCGTGCCGCTCAGGTCCTGGATCCCGTCTCCATCGGCGTCGACGAGGAACGGCTGGACGTGCGCTTCGCCGGCCGCGATGGCGGTCATCGAAGCGTCGTGGAACGCGGAGTCGGAGTAGAGTTGGCTCCGAACCCACTCCAGACGTCCGACCATGGCCGCGAAGACGGCGCCCTCCTCGGCCCCGCGTTTACGCAGCAGACTGGTGGACGTGGTCGCGCTCGCGACCGCGAGAAGGCCGACGACCGCCACGGTCATCGTGATCATCACCTCGACGAGGGAGAAGCCGGAGGCCCTGGTCCCTCCACTTGGAGCGAGGAGCATGAGGTGCTCGTACGGACTGGAGGATCGGCACCCTCCGCGCGGCTCTCGGCGATGAACGGATTCGAACGAGGCCGCGCTCCCCGAATCTTCGGACGGTCGGGGCCTCGTCTTCTGCGCATTTCCGGTGACGGGTGAGAAGGAGTGCCCGCCTCGGTGCGATCGTGACGGACGCCCGGCCGGTGTGGAAGCCTTGAGGCGGGGACGGGCGATGAACTTGCAGTCCGATGCAAATTACTTCAATAAAGCGACTTGTGCGATTCGCTCGGCGCCCGGGTCACTCCTCGCCGGTGAGGCTCCGGGTCTCGTTCGCGATGTCCCCCTTCCACATCGAGTCCCGGTTCGTCGTCGCCTCGCGCTTCGCCTCCTTCTGGCGCGCGACGAGGCCGGCGTGGGTGTCGAAGTACGGCAGCGACCGGCCGACGAAGTCGGCGGGGCGCTCGAAGCCGTGCCTCTCCATGAACCGGCCGAGCCCCTCGCAGAGCGATTCGATGATCTCGTAGCCGTGCAGCATCGCGCCGGTGCAGACCTGGACGGTCGACGCGCCGACCAGCATGAACTGCGCCGCGTCGTCGCCGCTCTCGACGCCGCCCATGCCCGAGACGGGCGTCCCCTCGCACGCGCGCGCGATCGTCATCACCTGCCGGAGCGCGACCGGACGGACGGCCTGGCCCGAGTACCCGCCCGGCTCGGAGAACCCCTCGACGCTCGGCATCGGCCGCAGCGTCTCGAGGTCGATCCCGATGACGCAGAGGATCGTGTTGATCGCCGAGAGGCCGTCCGCGCCGCCGCGCACCGCCGCCCTCGCCGGCTCCGCCGGGTCGGTGATGTTCGGCGTCAGCTTGGCATAGACCGGGATCCTCGACGCCGCCTTCGCCCACCCGACGACCTCCTCGACGATCTCCGGGTCCCCGCCCATGGCCGCGCCCATCCGCCGCTCGGGGAGGCCGTGGGGGCAGGAGAGGTTCAGCTCGAACGCGTCGACGCCGGTCTCCTGGGTCCGCTCGATGATCTCGACCCAGCGGTCCTTCGCGTACTCCTCCATCACCGAGGCGACGAGCACGTGGTCCGGGTACTCGCGCTTGCAGTCGGCGAGCTCCTCGAGCCAGACGTCGAACGGCCGGTCGGAGATCAGCTCGATGTTCTGGAAGCCGATCACGTCGTCGCCGCCGCGGACCTTCAGCTTGCCGTAGCGCGGGACGGTGTTGATCACCTTGTCGTTGTCGAGCGAGATCGTCTTGCACACGATGCCGCCCCAGCCGAGCGCGAACGAGCGCTTGATGACGCGCCCGTTCGTCCCCGGCGGCCCCGACGCGAGCACGAACGGGTTCGGGTAGCGGAGTCCGCACGCTTCGATCGCGAGGTCGACCATCGTCAGCCTCCCTTCCCGACCGCGGCGAACGCCTCGTCGAGGACGCCGAGCGCCTCGTCGACCTCTGCCTCGCCGACGGTCAGCGGGGGGGAGATGCGCAGCACGTTCCCGTACAGCCCGCCCTTGCCGATCAGCAGCCCGCGCCGCTTCGTCTCCTCGAACAGGCGCCCGACCGCGGCCGGGTTCGGCGTGCGGTCGCGCTTCGGCTCGTTCTCGACGATCTCGACCCCCTGCATCAGCCCCATGCCGCGGACGTCCCCGATGATCGGGTGCTTCCGCTGCAGCGCCTCGAGGCCGGACCGCAGCCGCTCGCCCTGGACCCGCGCGTTCGCCGCGAGGTTCTCCGTCTCGATCACGCCGATCGTGGCGTTGGCGGCCGCGGCGGACATCGGGTTGCCGCCGAACGTCGAGATCGTCAGGGCCTGGAAGGCGTCGGCGATCTCGGGCCGGGCGATCGTGACGCCGAGCGGCATCCCGTTCGCCACCCCCTTCGCCATCGTCATGACGTCCGGCTTCACGCCCCAATGCTCGATCCCGAACATCTTCCCCGTGCGTCCGAAGCCGGTCTGCACCTCGTCGCTGATGAAGACGCCGCCGTACTTCCGGACGATGTCGACGGCGATCGGGAAGTACTCCGGCGGCGGCGTGATGAACCCGCCGACCCCCTGGATCGGTTCGGCGAGGAGGCCGGCGACCTTCCCGGTCGTCGTGGTGCGGATCAGCTCCTCGATGTCGGTGGCGCACTTCACCTCGCAGCTCGGGTACGAGAGCCCGAGCGGGCAGCGGTAGCAGTAAGGCGAGAGCGCGTGCTTGATGCCGGCGATCTGCTGCGGGACGGCGCGCCACGGGGCGTGCGCGGTCAGCGACTGCGCGAGCATCGAGCGGCCGGAGTAGCCGTGGCGGAGCGCGATCAGCTCCTGCGAGCCGGTGAAGATCTGCGCCAGCACGACCGCGGTCTCGTCCGCCTCGGTCCCGGAGGCGGTGAAGTACGACTTCCTCAGGTTGCCGGGCGTGATGCGGGCGAGGGTCTCGGCGAGCTCGACGATCGGGAGGGTCGGGTAGAGCGTCGACACGTGGCCCAGCCGGTCGATCTGCGCCTTCAGCGGGCCGACGACCCGCTCGTCGCAGTGGCCGATCGAGATCGTCAGGATCCCGCCGAAGAAGTCGAGGTACTCGCGCCCCTCGACGTCCTTCACGCGGAGCCCCTTCCCCGACTCGAGCGGGAGCGGTTCCTGGTAGTAGTTCGCGCACGCCTTGAAGAGGTACTCGCGGTGCTTGGCGTTCACCTCGTCGGTCTTGGTCGTCGTCTTCGGGTCGGCCATGGCGGGCTCTCGGAGGGGTTCGGCGAGCCCGCATCCTACTCCGTCCGCCGCCGATCCGCCCGTCGAGGGGGTCCGGGAGTCGGTGCCGCGCCGACGAGAAAGCGGTAGCTTCGACGCCATGTCCCTCCTCACCCTCCGCGACGTCACGATCTCGCCCGGCGGCTCCCCCCTCCTCTGGGACGTCGAACTCTCGATCGAAGCGGGGGAGCGGATCGGGCTCGTCGGTCGGAACGGCGCCGGCAAGACGACGTTGCTGCGGGTCGTCCGGGGGGAGCTCGCGGTGACCGAGGGGGCGGTCGTCCGCGCCCCGGGGGTCCGGATCGCCGAGATGTCGCAACGGCTGGAGGACGACCTCGCGGGGAGCGTCTTCGACGTCGTCGCCGACGGCCTCGCGGAGGGGGGCGCGCGGCTGAAGCGGTACCACCACCTGACGCTGGAGCTGGCGGACGGCGCGACGCCGGCGCGGCTCGCCGAGCTCGACCGGCTCCAGCGGGAGATCGAGAGGTCGGGCGGGTTCGCGCAGGAGCAGAAGGTCGGCGCCGCGATCAGCCGCATCGGCCTCGACCCGGACGCGGACGTCGGCCGCCTCTCGGTCGGGATGAAGCGGCGCGTCCTCCTCGCCCGCGCGCTCGCGTCGGAGCCCGAGCTGCTCCTCCTCGACGAGCCGACGAACCACCTCGACCTGGAGGGGATCGAGTGGCTGGAGACGTTCCTCTCGAAGTTCCCGGGGGCGTTCGTCTGCGTGACGCACGACCGCGCCTTCCTCCGGCGGCTCGCGACGCGGTTCCTGCTCGTCGACCGCGGGCGGGTGAAGAGCTACGCCTGCGACTACGACACGTTCGTGCGGCGCCGGGAGGCGGACCTCGAGGCGGAGGAGCGGGCGGCGGCCGAGCACGACAAACGGCTGGTGCGCGAGGAGGAGTGGGCGAGGCAGGGGGTGAAGGCGCGCCGGACCAAGGCGGTCGCGCGGTTGAGGGCGCTCGAGGAGCTCCGCGCGGCGCGGCGGACCCGGCCGCGGGCGGTCGGGAAGGCGCGGGTCGAGACGGCGCGCGGCGGGAGGTCGGGGAACCTCGTCGCCGAGCTGAACGGCGTGTCGTTCGCCTTCGACGGCGGGCCGCCGATCGTGAGCGATCTCACGACCGAGATCCTGCGCGGCGACAAGATCGGCGTGATGGGGAGGAACGGCGCCGGCAAGACGACGCTGCTGCGGCTGATCCTCGGCGAACTCGCGCCGACCCGCGGCACGGTCCGCCACGGCGTGAAGCTCGAGGTCGGCGTGTTCGACCAGCTCCACCGCGAGCTCGACGACGACGAGACCGTCGCGGCGAACGTCACCCCGAACGACTTCGTCGACGTCGGCGACGGGCGTCGCCGGCACGTCGTGGGCTACCTGCAGGCGTTCCTCTTCACGAAG
>JBICIB010000660.1:0-4182 GCA_043101415.1 Planctomycetota bacterium JB042
GGTGACCGCGGACGCGATCCGCCGCGGCCTCGGCGAGCCGCCCGTCGACCCACGCCGAGAGGAGCGGCCGCACGGTCGAGCACGCGGCGGCGGCGCTCATCGGCGCGGCTCCCGATACGGGGCGAGCGCGGCGGTGACGGAGCGGAGGACCCGCGCCCGGGCGCGGTGCAGGAGCATCGCCACGTAGCCCGTCCGGATCCCCATCCGGACCGCGACCTCCCGGTAGCTCAGCCCCTCCCCCTCGCGCAGCTCGAGCACCCGGCGCCACCGCGGGGGGAGGCGCAGGAGCGCGGCGGCCGACAGCCGGACCAGCGTCGGCCACGACTCGGCGACCAGCGTCCGGAGCTCGTCCTCCTCGAGCGGATCGGCCGGGGGCGCCGGATCGACGGGAGTCCACCCGTCGTCGGGCCACGCGACCGCCCCCGAACGCCGCCGCGATCGCCGGAGCTGGCGGATCACGTTCTCGGCGATCACCATCGCCCAACCGCAGAACGTCGCGGTCTCGGACGAGCGGAACGTCTCGCAGCGACGGAGGACCCGCAGGAACGTCTCGTCGACCACGTCGCTCGCCTCGACCTCGGTCAGGTCTCCGAGGCGCCGGCGCACGAACCGCTCGAGAACCGGCGCGTTCAGCCGGTAGAGCAGGGAGAGGGCGCGCCGGTCGCGCGTCTCCCGGAGGACCTCGACCAGACGGACCGAGAGCGTGTCCCGCTCGTCCGGGAGGTCGACGTCGAGCGGCACGCGAAGCCCGTCCTCGCGGCCGCGCAGCGCCTCGTGGAGCGCCGCGAGCTCGCGCCGCACCATCGCCTCGTCGAGGCGGAGGAACCCGACCTCGGGATCGGTCGAACCGCGGGGGCGACGGGCGGGATCGGCGGGCATCGAGGCTCCCCCGAGGAGTCGGACGGGAGGACCGGAGCGACGGACGCGCGACGCCGCGCGCCACCGGGAGGGAGAATGCCGACTCTCCCGTTCCTCACACGAGAAGGGCGGAAAAAATGGGTCCGCCCCCCCGCTTCTCTCGAGGGGGCGGACCCGCCGCGTTCCCGGAGTTTCCTCTCCGCCGGGTTCCCGGGCGGAGTCGAGATGCTGACCGCCGAACGCCGCGGACCCGTCCCGGAACCCCCCGGGGTGGGGAGTCCCTCTCTCCGAACCGACGTCCTCGCCGCCACTTGGTCGAGGACGGCCCCTGTCGAGAGGGGCGGCGCCGGTGGTCAGTTCGAGTCGGACATGGCCCGGCTCGATGTCCTAGGGGTGCGACGCGTCGGCCTTCTTGGCGGACAATTCGGAGTTTTCTTTCGGTCGGCTCGGCGAGAGCTCGGGGACGACGACGCGGAGGCCGCGGCGGCCCGCCCCTCGAAGCACCCCGACGAACGCCCCCTCGGCCCTCGTCACCACGACCGCGCCGTCCCACGTCCCCTCCCCCCGGACCTCCGGATCGACGACCAGGCCGAGGCCGGCCCGACGCTGGTGCCGGGCCGCGATCGAGAGGGCGGGTTCGCCGTCCCCCCGCAGCGCGAGCAGGTCGACCGGCTCGGCGAGCTCGTGCAGCCGCACGGACGCCCGGGGACCGCCGTACGTCGTCTCCAGGAGGCCGACGCCGTCTCCACAGACCCGCGGCGGGAGCGAGAGCGGGACCGGCTCGCCCCCGACGGTCAGCCGCGCCGACCCCTCGTCGGCGTCCTCGGGCGCCCGGAGCAGCTCGAGCGGCCCGAGCAGCCCCGCCGCCAGCGGCAGCACCCACCCCGAGGCCGACTTCTCCCGCCCGAAGATCCCGGCCTTCCAGGTCAGGCGCGCCGCGACCGGCGACGGGAGGTCGCCCTCCCGGGCCTCCGGCCCGGGACCGAGCGGGATGGACGGCCGCCACTCCGACCACTCCTCCTCGGGCGCCGCGCGGATCGTGAACCGGTGCCCGCTCGCGACCGGCGGGCCGGGGTCGGGCGGGACGGCGAGCGCGACCGCGCCTCCCGACAGGACCCGCGCGAGCTGGCCGCCGAACTCGAGGAAGAGGAACCGCGTCCCCCACTCGGCGTCGACGCCGCCGGCGAAGTGGAACGCGGTCCGTTCGCGCACGAGCGGCGCGAACTCCCGGGGGACGTGGACCCTCGCCTCGATCGAGCGCGCGTCCGGCGCGAGCGCGACCTCCAACACGACGCCGACCTTCACGTCCCGGTACGTCACGGACGTGCCGACGTCGAGGTTCCCCCGCTCGGCCGCCTCGAGCACGATCTCGAGGTCGCCGGCGCGGGCCTCCGGGACGAGGAGCGGCTCGTCGAGCCCGTCGAAGTCGTGCCGCTCCTCGCCCGCCCCCGGGAGCGCCGCCACGTACCGCGACCCGAGCAGCGTCTCCGCCCCGCGCACGCCCGACTCGAGGTCGATCTGCGGCCGGACGACCCAGAACCGCGCCCCCTCGCGCGCGAACCGCTCCCCCTCCTCCCCGAGGTCGAGCCGTGCGACCACCGCCTCGCCGTCGTCGGAGAGCCCGACGCTCCGGACCCTCCCGACGGCGATGCCGCGGTACCGCACCTCCGCCCCGGCCGCGAGCCCGTGCCCCTCCGCGAACCGGACCACGATCCGCGGACCGGTCTCGGCCCACGTCCGCCAACCGATCCACGCCACGGCGGCGAGCGCGACGAGCGGGACGAACCACGCCCAGCGGGCGCCGCGCGGACGGCGCGCGACGGCGGTCGGGAGCTCTTCGGACGGGGTCATGCCTCTTCCTCCCAGAGGTCGTGCGGATCGAACACGGCGGTGGCGACCAGGCTCAGGAAGACGCACGACGCGAACACCATCGCGCCCGCGCCGACGGAGACCGAGACGACGTCGCCGAGCTTCAGCACGGCGACGAGGATCGCGACGCAGAGGACGTCGAGCATGCCGTACCTCCCGGTCCACTCGACGACGCGGAACGTCAGCGCCCGGTGACGACGCCGCAGCATCCCCCCCTCGCGGCAGAGGACGAGGAGCGACACGAGCTTCACCAGCGGGAGGATCACGGAGCAGATCAGCACGATCAGACCGACGCCGAGGTGCCCCTCGGCGAGGAGCCGCGCGGTCCCCTCGAGGATCCCGGTCTCGCGCGTCCGGCCGAGCTTGCTCACCTCGAGGATCGGCAGGCTCACCGCGAGCGGGTACAGGACGAGCGCCGCCGCCGCGGTCGCACCGGCCCACGCCCGCCGGATCGCCTTGCGGGAGCGGTCGGGGAACCGGCGATCGCACCGCGCGCAGTGCAGTCGCAGCCCCGGTCCCATCTCGGCCGGAGCGGTCTGGACGAGCCCGCACCCGCGGCAGGTGTGGATCATTCACGGCCTCCCGTTGCGTCCACTCGCCTCCAGAGGTTAGCCTCCCGGGTCCCCAGGAAACCGCACCATGCATCCCACCCTCTCACGATACGTCGAGCGCGTCCGTTCCATTTGCGAGGAACCGCTCTCGGACGCCGGCCGCCTGCGCCGCATCCGCGCCGCGGCCGTCGACCTCGTGAAGGAGCCGCCCCCGCTTGACGAGGACCTCCTCCGGATCCCCGAGGGAGAGGGGTACGGTCGAAACCTGATCTACCGCGACCCCGACCACGGATTCGTCGTGATCGCGATGGTCTGGCCCCCGAACACCGGCGGCGACCCGCACGACCACCAGACCTGGGGCGTGGTCGCGGTCGCCGAGGGGACCGTCCGGATCGAGAACTTCGTCCGCCTCGACGACGGTCAGACGCCCGAGCACGCCGACCTCGAGGAGGCGTGCACCATCGAGGGGTCGCCCGGCGCCGTCGGCTACGTCCTCCCTCCCCACGAGGACATCCACGCCATCTCGAACCCGTCACCCGACGCGATGGCGGTCTCGATCCACACCTACGGCCGCGACATCGTCGACTGCAACCTCTTCCGTCGCGACACGGGGGCGGTCGAGCCGATCCACCTCGGATATCACAACGAGTGAATCCGGGCCCGCCGGCGCGTCGACCTCCTCGCCGGCGACCCGAGTCTCAAGGCTCGATCGGCCCGAGTCTCAGGACTCGATCGGGAGGAGGAGCTCCGGCGTCTCGATCCAGGCCGCGAAGTACGGCCGCGCGGCGCCTTCCCGCAGCAGCATCACCAGGAACGGTCCGTCGAAGACGAGTCGCCGGGCGTCGAGCACCGCCGACGCGCGGAGCACCATCACGGCCTCCGACTCGAGCTCCGCGCAGATCGG
>JBICIB010000661.1:0-2840 GCA_043101415.1 Planctomycetota bacterium JB042
GAGGAACTCGACCGGCGCGGCGCCGGGTCCCGCGTCGACGTCGCGGCTGAACGAGACGTAGGCGTCGTGCTCGACCAGCAGGCGCGTGAGGCCGGGGGGGACGCCCGGGAGGACGAACCCACCGCCGGCGTCGGTCGTCGCGCCGCCCGGGAGCGGTCCGGCGACGTCTCCGAGAGAGAACCGCTCCGCCACCGAGACCGTCGCGCCGGCGACCGGGCGTCGCGTGGAGGCCGCCCGCACGACGCCGGAGACTTCGGAGCCCTTCGGGAGCGGGACGTCGATCGCGCGGGCCTCCCCCGGCTCGATCCAGACCACTTGGCGGGCGGGTGCGTGGCCCGGAGCATCGTCGGGGGCGGGCACGTCCACGACGTAGCGGCCGGCCCGGAGGTCGGCGATCCGGAACGACCCGTCGAGCGGAGAGGTCTCGACCCGGTCGTCGCTCGCCCATTCGCCGAGCCCTTCGTCCAGCCGGGCGCGGACCGCGGCGCGGCCGACCGGCGCGCCCGCGGACGTGACCGTTCCTTCGAGGACGCCGGTCGGCTCGAGGACCACCGTGAGCGGGAGGCGGGTGAGGCCGTCCCCGCCCAGCGTTCGAGCGGCGAAGCCCTCCGCCTCGACGTGGACCCACCACGGGTGGTCCGGGTCGAAGGCGACGGGGCAACGTCCTTGGGCGTCCGTCGTCTCGTGGTCCGTCGTCTGCGCCGTTTCGAAATCGAGGAGGAACACCTCGGCGCCCGGGATCGGCGCCCCGTCCCGATCGACGACCGTCACCTCCCGCGAGGTCGCGCGCCGGAGGCGGAACGAGACTTCGAAGGGCCCGGACCCGGAGACCGTGCGGACCTCGGGCACGAATCCGTCGCACCGCGCAGTGACTCCGAACGGGTGGTCCTCGTCGATCGGCGCCGACACGCCGAACCGGCCGGCCGCGTCCGTGAACGTGGTGTCCGCCTCCCATCCGGGGCGGCCGTCTCGGATCGAGCACCCGGCGACCTCGACCCCTTCGAGCGGCTCCCCGCTCTCGTCGTCGAGCACGGTGCCCGTGAGGTCGACTCCGGCGATCAGGCTGAGCGGGATCGGCTCGTCGACCGGGAGGATTCGATCGATCCAGTAGTTCGCGGCGCGTCCCTCGAACGACCCGATCACGAAGACGCGCCCGGTCGGCAGGCCGCCGAGCTCGTACAGGCCGTCGCCGTCGGTCCGCGTCTCGCTCCAGAAGAACATCCCCGCGATCCGCGCGAGCGGATCGAACGCGTCCCCCTGGCGCCTCTCCTGCATGAACGCCCGCCGGGCCCGGACGCGCGCGTCGGGGAGTCGGGTCTTCTCCGGCCACCGCCAGGCCGAACCGAAGATCGTCTGCTCGGGCGGGAGGTCGAGACGAACCTCCTCCTTCGTTCCGACCACCACGGCGGCGTGCGGCGCGGAGCCGGGCCCGCGACCGGCCACCAGGAGACGTGCGTTCGGGTCGGCGACCAGATCGACGGCCCCGTCCCGATCGGTCGTCCCTCGTGCCGCCCTCTCGATCACGGAACCCGGCAGGCCGACGTCCCGCGCGGCCAGCGCCTCCATCTCGTCGGTCCACGCGAGCGCGAGCACCTCGGCGTTCGGGAGCGGGACGCCGTCGAGGAACGTCCGGACGCGGAGAAGGCGGTCGGAGGGCTCGGCCGGGACGGGGGACCTCTCCACTCGGGACGGGGCGGCCCCGGCGCCCCTCGCCGGCGGCGGCGAACCGTGGTCCGGGCCGGTGCGACTCGACTCGCCCTGGGTGACCCGCGCTTCGTGGGTCCGCGAGGGTTCGACCGGGGCTGCGCCCGTCGGTGTCGACGAGAGCCGCCAGGAAACGAGCGCGAAGCCGCTGACGAGCGCCACGGCGAGCCATCGAAGCATCGACGGTGTCCCCTCTCGAGACGAGGTTCGGACCGTCGTGTCCCGTGCCCGAGCCCCACTTCGTTCGTGCGGGGCGCGCGATGCGCCCGCTCCGATGCCGAGAATGCCGGCGGCTCAGGAACTCACACCGAAGACCGGAAGATCCACCCGACTCAATCGAGACGCCAGACGGCTTCGACCGGACCCGAGTCGCCGGTCAGGTCGAGGAGGTCGCTCTGATCGAGGGCGACGAGACGATACGGCCCTTCCGGGAGCCTCGCCTGGAGCGCTCCGTGGGCGTCGGTCGTCGCCTCGATCGGTTCGCGGCCGTCGTCCTCTTCGCCTTCCGGTTCGAGTCGGACCCGGGTGTGGGGGATCGGCGCTCCGTCCTCGTCGACGACGGTGAGTCTGAGGTCGACGACGTGGCGGAGCGTCACACGAAGCGTCCGGCGATCGCCGGGGTCGAACCGCATCTCACGCGTGAAGGCGCCGAACCCCGGAGCGCTCACGCGGATCGAGTGGCTTCCCGCCGCGATGCGCCGGACCGCCCACCGCCCGCTTCCGAGCGGTCGCTGCCGATTCGGCGCGAACGGCACCGTGATTCCCGACGGGACGACGGAGACCGCGGCGTCCGCGACGGGCGTGCCGGCGACGTCCTCGACCCGGACGGTCAGGCGAGCCTCGGGCCGCAGGGTCACGCGTTCCTCGCGCATCGAGTCGGCGTCCGCGATCGTGCTCGTGAGGACTTCGGTCCCGAATCCGTCCGCTTCGACCGTCCAGAGGACAGGTCCCGGGGAGCGGAAGTGGACGAATCGACCCGCGTCGTCCGTCGCGAAGGCGTTCCAAGGGCCCGGCGTGGCCCCCGTGGTCCGGATGTGCATCTTCGCGCGAATCCCGCGCCCCGTCGGGTCGGTCACGCGCCCGCGCAGTCCGGAGAGGGCGGGCTCGAAGGCGACGTCGGCCGTCTCGCCCTCGGC
>JBICIB010000662.1:0-10523 GCA_043101415.1 Planctomycetota bacterium JB042
GTTCCTGCAGCGCGTCGGCCACGACCTCCGGACTCCGTTGACCCTGGTCCGGATGTACACGGAGACGCTCGCGGAGGGGCGGGTCGACGACGCGGCGGAGGCGCGCGAGTTCGCGGGGATCGCGGCGCGCGAGGCGGGACGGCTCGCGCGGATGGTCGACGGCGTGCTCGACCTCTCGCGCCTCGAGCGTCCCGAGGCGGCGGGGCGCGCGCTCGACGTGGCGGCCCTGGCGGAGTCGGTCGTCGAGGCGCACCGGCCGCTCGCCGAGGAGGCGGGGCTCGTCCTCTCGCTCGAGCGGGCGGGGGACGGCGCGGCGGACGCGGTCGCGGACGCCGACGCCCTCCGCGGCGCGATCGGCAACCTGATCGAGAACGCGATCAAGCACGCCCCCGGCGGCGGCGCGATCGACGTCCGGGTCGAGGGGGACGGCGCGTCGGTCCGGATCTCCGTCGCCGATCGCGGCCCGGGGTTCCCGCCCGGGGGGGAGGATCGGATGTTCGAACGGTTCGTGCGGGGGAACGACGTGCGGGTCCCCGGCACCGGACTCGGGCTCGCGCTCGTCCGCGAGGTCGCGCGGCGGCACGGCGGCGACGCGACGGCGCGCGGGCGGGCCGGCGGCGGCGCCGAGGTCGAGCTGACGCTCCCGCGCGGGACGAAGGAGACGACGTGAAGGGACGCATCCTGCTGGTGGAGGACGACCCGGACCTGGCGCGGGGCGTCCGCTTCAACCTCGAGCGCGAGGAGTACGAGGTGACCGTCGCCGCGGACGGCGCGGCGGCGCGCGCGGCGTGGGGAGAGCGGCCGTTCGACGCGGTCCTCCTCGACCTGAACCTCCCGGACGCCGACGGGCTCGACCTGCTGAAGGAGCTCCGCGCCTCGGGGAAGGTCCTGCCGGTCGTCTGCCTCACCGCGCGGGGGCAGGAGACGGACGTCGTGATGGGGCTCGAGCTCGGCGCGGACGACTACGTCCGGAAGCCGTTCGGCGTCGCGGAGCTCCTCGCGCGCCTCGACGCGGTCCTGCGGCGCGCGGGAGGGACGGCGACGACGGTGCTGAACCTGAACGAGGTGAAGGTCGACCTCGACGGCCGCCGCGCGCGACACCCGGACGGCCGCGACGAGGAGCTGACGCCGATCGAGACCGACATCCTCCGTCACCTCTGGGAGCGGCGCGGCCGCGCGGTCGAGCGCCGCGACCTCCTGAAGGAGCTCTGGGGGCTCGACCGCACGCACACGACCCGCACCCTCGACAACCACGTCGCGCGCCTCCGGAAGAAGATCGAGCGCGACCCGTCCGATCCGAAGGTGCTCGTGACGGTCCACGGGGTCGGGTACCGCCTCGAGGCGGCCGGGACATCTTCGGGACGGACCTGACACGGCACGGTCGGCGCGGCGGCGTCTGATGAGGGCGTCCGACGAACCTCGCCGATCGAGAAGGAGATCGCCATGAACCGCCCTCGCATTCCAGGACCGTCCCTCGCCCTCGCCCTCGCGCTCGTCGCGCCGGCGCCGCTCCCCGCGCAGGAGGCGCGTCCGATCCTGTACGAGGCGTTCTACCTCGAGGACGGCGTCCGGAACCTCCGGGACGCGGCCGACCGGTACCGCGACGCCGCCGAGCTCGCGGCCGCGGAGGGGGACGTCGCGACCGAGGTGAAGGCCCGCCTCGGGCTCGCCCGCTGCCTGCAGGCGCTCGGCGCGTCCGACGCCGCGGGCGCCGAACTCGAGCGCGCGCTCCGCCTCGACCCGGACTCGGCCGAGGCGCGGGCCGCCCTCGAACGGCGCGAGCGGACCGACGGGATCGATCCCGAGCTGAGCCTGAAGATCCGGGCGCTCGTCCAGAAGCTCGGCGGCGCGGAGCGGGAGCAGGCGGCGGGGGACCTCCGCCGGATCGGCGCGCTCGCGGCGCCGTTCCTCGCCGACGGTCTCCGGAGCCGCGAGGTCGCGGTCGTGCAGCACGCGGCGCTCCTCCTCGCCGAGTCCGACGAGGGGCCGGCGCTCGACGTCCTCGACGCGGCGTTCGCGGACGAGGACGTCCTGTTCCCGCACCTCCTCGTCGCCGCGCTCCGCCAGGAGGTGCCGGACGTCGAGCATCCGATCTGGCGGCGCATCGTCGACCGGCCGGCCTCCCCGGAGCGCCAGGAGACGCTCGACGCCTACACGCGGAACGCCGGCGGCCGGCTCGCGGTCGCCGACCGGCTGCGGCGCCTGCTCGCCGACGACGACCCCGCGGTCCGACGGGAGACGCTGGAGGACCTCCGCGAGCCGGCGCTCTCGGCGTTGCTCGACGACGTGACCGCCCGCCTCGGCGACGGCGACGACGGCGTGCGCGTGGAGGCGGTCGACGCGCTCGGGAAGGTCGAGCGGGACGTGGCGCGCGCCGCGGCGCCGCTGATCGACCGGCTCGGCGACGAGAGCTTCGAGATCCGGAGCAAGGCGGCGGCGTGGATCGCCCGCCACCACAAGCGGGGGCAGGTCGACGACGCGGTCGCGTTCGCGGCCGTCTCGCGCCTCGTCCAAGACGAGGACCTCCGGCTGGTCGAGGAGGGCGTCGAGTTCCTCCGCCGGATCTCGGGACCGTGGCCGGACGACGTCCGCTCCGCGTTGATGGGCGCGATCGACCGGATCGCTTCGTCCCCGGAGACGCGGTCCGAGGCGGGCTGGCTGCTCGACGGCCGCGCGGAGTTCTCGGACGCCGAACTGACGCGACTGTTCCACGCCGCCGAGGCGGGGGACTGGACCCTGAGCGACGGCGAGCGGGCGCAGGCGCGCCTGGCGTGCGCGCGGACGGTGGCGTCGCGCCAGCCGGACGATGCGGCGCGCCTCCGGTGGATGGCGGAGACGTTCGCGGAGACCGACGACGCGTATGGGCAGAGGGTCCTGCTCGACGTCGCGTACGGGATGGCGGTCGAACCGCACGCGCGGGCGATGCTCCTCGGCGCCGCGTCGGAGCACCCGCGCGTCCGGAGGGAAGCGTACGAGCAGCTCGCGAAGAAGGGGAACGTCCCCGCATTCGTCTTCGAGGCGCTGCCGCACCTCCCGGCCGACCTCGTGTCGAGCGACGACGTCGCCGGCGACGCCTACCGCCTCGCCGAGCCGCACCCCCGGCCGGAGTGGGAGGAGGCGGCGGCGGCCTTCCACGCGAAGCACAGGAAGCGGAACACGCTCCGCTTCCTGATCGCGTGTTCCGGAGACGCCGGCGGGACCGCGCGGGCGCTCGACGCGGTCCGCTCCGGCGACGCCCCGCTGATGCGGGTGGGCATCGATGAACTCGTCGGCCGGCTCGAGGCCGCGGAGGCGGGGCGGCTCTTGGCGGAGGTCGCGGTCGGCTTCGCCGATCCGTTCGTGGTGTTCGCGGGGCACGGAGCCCTGGCCAAGGGGGCCGGCGTCATGGGCGTACCGCAGGAGTGCGTCGCCGCCTTCGTCGCCGCCCTGCCGGACGAGAAGGTCGACGCCGACACGATCCGTCACACCTACGCGATGCTCTCCCCGGAACAGCTCGAGCGGGTCGTCTCCCTCGGGCTCGCCGGCGGTCCGGACGAGCAGCACGCCGCCTGCGTCGCCGTCGCCGGGACCGCGTACGAGCCCGCCCTCGACCGGCTCGTCCCGCTCCTCGACAGCCCGCGGGTCCGGGTCCGGGACGCCGCCGCCGCCGCCGTCGACGCCATCCGCGAGCGGATCGAGCGCCGGACCGACGTCGAGCTCCTCGGCCCGGGAGGAAAGGCCGCCTCGATCGCCCGCGCCCGCGACCTCCTGGAGAGCGACGACCCCGTCGCCCGCCGAGGCGGCGCCCTCGCCCTCGGCGCCCTCGGCGACGCCTCGGTCGTGCCGCTCCTCCTCGACCTCCTGGGGGACGAGGACCCGGCCGTGCGCGAAGCGGCGCTGAAGGCGCTGGAGGGCGTGGGGGCGGCGAGGGACGGGTGAAGGAGAGAGCAACGAGAGCAGGGGAGAGCAGGAGAGAGCAGGGGAGAGGGCGCTGACGCGGTAGACGGCATCGGGCCGAGGAACCCGCCTCAGCGCCATCCGATGGGTCCATTCCGGATTCCCCCATTCCCACCATGGAAGCGGGGGAGGAAGTCCGGGGCGGGCGAGGCGGGGCCGGAGGAGGGATGAGGCTCCGAGAGCGACCCCGCAGCGCGACTCGTCCCTTCGCGGAGACCACGCCCGACGCATCGCGCGAGGACGTGAGCGGGTCGGAGAGCTCGTCCCTCCTCCGGCCCCCGCCGTGGCGAACGCGAAGACGTTCCCGAACGCGTTGCTCTCGCTACGACTGTGGGGTCAGCTTCAGGCCTCTCGTCGCGGAGATCCCGCCCGTCGCGGCGCCCGGGTCGGCGATCAGCACCTGGGTGAAGAGCATGGTGCCGACGATCGAGGCGTCGTTCGGGAGCGTGAACGGGAGCGGGGCGGTTCCGGCGCCCGCCTGCCCCGCGGCGCCGCCGAGGACGAGCGGGAGCGAGAACAGCGGAGCGACCTCGGAGAACGCGCCGTCGATCGGAGTGTGGTCCGGACCGAGGCCGATCTGGAGCAGGGCGGCCGCGCCGCCGAGGCCGCCCGCGACGTCGACCCGGCTGGCCTGGTTGACCTTCATCGTGCCGGTCCCGGTGAGCGTCGGCTCGACGGCGCCGCTCCCGGCCGTCGCGAGGCCGTACGGCGCGAACGGGGCGCGCGTCGCGAAGTCGTGCAGGACGCCCCAGCCCGCGTTGACCATCCCCGGCAGGTCGCCGAGGCGGGCGCCGACGAAGATGTCGGCGAAGCCGTCGGCGTCGATGTCGCCGACCGTCGGGGTGCCGAACTCTCCGATCGGCTCGGGGACTCCCGGCAGCCGGTCCCACGTCTGGAGGTCCGGGCCGTAGTAGACGTACGCCTCGCCGGCGTTGACGGCGCCCGGAGCGTCGGCGTACGTCACGCCGACCACGAGGTCGTCGAAGCCGTCGGCGTTCACGTCCCCTTCCGCGAGGGCGCGGCCGAAGTTCGCGTTCGCCTGGACCGTCGGCTCCTCGAGCACCATCCACTGGGTGAGCGCCGGCCCCTTGTAGACGTGGACCCGCCCGGCCTGGGGCATGCCGTTCACGCTCTGGTACGGGTTGCCGATCTGCAGGTCGGGACTGCCGTCCCCGTCGATGTCGCCCGCCACGAGGTGGTAGCCGAAGATCGACTCCTTCTCCGGCGTCGGGTTCCGGATCTCCTTCCACCACGTGAGGTTCGGCCCGCGATAGAGGTGGACCTCCCCGGCGGCGAAGAGGCCGCCGACGGTCGCTCCGTTCGCGCCGACGGCGAGGTCGCCGAAGCCGTCGCCGTCGAAGTCCTCGACCACCATCGCGATCCCGAACGCGGCGTTCGCCTCCGGAGTCGGCTCGACGAGGCGGATCGGGTTCTGCAGGTTCGGGCCGAGGTAGACGTACACCTCCCCGGCGTCCGGGAGCCCGGAGACGTCGCCGAGGCGGGTCCCGATGATCACGTCGTCGATGCCGTCTCCGTTGACGTCGCCGGCGTTGACGTCGTAGCCGAACGCCGAGTTCACCTCGAGCGTCGGCTCGGTCAACTCGGTCCAGGTGTCGTAGACCGGACCGTAGTGGACGAAGACGCGGCCGGCCTGGAAGACCCCTCCCGGATGTCCCTTCCGCGCGGTCGCGATCATGTCGGGGAACGAGTCGCCGTTCACGTCCCCGAACGCCATCGAGTAGCCGAAGCGCGCCGTCTCGGTCGGGGCCGGCTGTTGGATCACCGGGCCGGGACGGAGGTCGGGTCCGAACAGGATGTACAGCTTCCCCGCGTACCCGATGCCGTTGACCGTCTCGCGGTACGCCGAGACGGCGAGGTCGGTGATGCCGTCCTGGTTCACGTCCGCGACGTCCCCCGAGAACCCGAACGACGCGATCGCGGACGGGTTGGGCGAGACGAGGAACGCCTCGCGGGGATCGTTCTGAGCGAGGGCGCCGGACGCGAACAGGGCGGAGACGAAAGGGGGGGCGGCCCAGTGGGCCGTGAGTCGATTCATGAGACCATCCTCTTCCTTCACTGCGGCTCGAAACGCGCTCCGGAAGACCCCTCGGTGCGCGTGCGACCGAGTGTAACACGGCCGCCCTTCGGCCCGGGTTCGGCTCAGTCGAGCCAGCCGCGCTTCCGGATCTCCTCGGCGAGCGTCCGGGCCAGGAGGTCGGTCCCCTCGTCGAACAGGTGGACCTCGTGCGAGAAGATCCGCTGTTCGCCGGTCGCGTTCCGCTGCTTCGCCGCCTCGATCTCGAGCGCCAGCCCGCCCTCGACCACCGCGACGCCCTCCCGCCGGCCGAAGCGCTTCAGGATCTCCTTCATCCGCCCCATCGCCTCGACCTGCGCCTTGCGCGACGGCCCGCCGATGTCGCGGCGCTCGAACCCCTGGGTGCTGAAGAGGATCTCCGCGCCGTGGCCGCGCGCGATCGCGGCGAGCGTCCTCAGGTTCCGCTCGAACACCGAGAAGTCGACCCCCTCGAGCGAGCGCGCGTACTTGTCGACCTTCTCCTCGTAGTCGACGATCACGACCCCGCCGAGTTCGCGGCTTCGTTCGAGGTAATCGGTGAGGTGCTTCCTCGCGATGAGGTACGTCATGCTGTGCGCGAGCCAGCGCTCGATCGGCGACTCGCGCGTCCGCGACCAGACCGCGCGCCAATGGGTGTTGTCCGGCCGCGGGTCCGGATAGAGGAGGCACCGCATGTCGTTGATCGAGTGGTAGACGATCACGAGGTCCGGCTGGAACTCGACGACGCGGAACGCGAGGTTGGCGATGCTCTCGAAGGTCGAGTAACCGGACGTCCCCGCGTTGACGACCTCGATCCGCCGGTCGGGGTACGCCTCCTCGAGGTGATGCTCGAGGCGCGCGGGCCAGGTCGTCGCGTCCGAGCTCGGCGTGTGGCCGTACGTGCTCGAGCCGCCGAGGCAGGCGATCCGGTAGACCCCCTCCGGTTTCCACCACGTCGTCTCGGGGCCGCGGAACCCGAGCGAGTTGTGGGAGGCCTGGCTCCGCGCCTTCTTGAAGGAGCGGTACCCCGGCGTGAGGGAGTAGGCGAGGTACGGGTGCGGTCGGTTCCGGAGCTTCGACTCGTCGGTCAGCATCGGCGGGTCGAGGTCGTCCTTCGTGAACCCCTCGACCGGCACGAAACGGAGCACCCCCTCCACCAGCACGATCCAGACGAAGAGCGCGACCGCGAGCGAGAAGAGGAGCTTCAGGAAGCGCGGGGTCCCGCGCGGCGTCGTCACCGGGTCAGACATCCTCGCGGCTCACCTCGTCGATCCGACGAACTCGTCGCGGCGGGACTGCCACCGGAGGCCCGACTCGAGCGCGCGCCGCGCGTCCGGACCGACCGTCGAGGGGAGTTCGCCGAGCACCTCCGGCCCGAGGCGGAGCACGTGCTCCGCCATCCAGCCGATCCCAATGTACACGGCCGTCCGATGGGCGGCCGGCACGGCGGCGGCGAGCGCCTCTTCGTACCGGTCGGGGTCCTCGAAGTACCGGTCGCACGCGTAGCCGAGGCCGATCAGGAACGGTCCGCGGTCGCGGGCCCTCGCCGGGGAGAGGAACAGGGGGACGAGCTGGTCCGTGACGATCGCGACCTCCTCGCCGACGCCGCGCCAGAGGAGCTCGCCCGCGTGCATGCCGAGCCCCTGGGCGGCGGCGCGCCGGCGGCCGGGCGGGGCCATCTGGAGGAGCTCGAGGTTCTGGGTCACCTTGCGGCGCGACCCGAACGGTCCGACGAGTTCGGGCGGCAGGAAGAGGCCGTGGATGAGCCAGACCGCGTCCGGGTGCTCGGACCGGAACGCCTGGTCGACGCCCCGCCGCGCCATCGCCTTCACGTCGCGCGGCTTCTGGCCGGGGATCGTGTACGCGAACGGGTCGAGCGCGTTCTGCGCCGCCTGGCTCCCCGCCCCCTGCGCGACGAACGGACGGGCCTCGGCCGGATAGGAGCGAAAGACGTCCTCGACGACGAACGGGACCTTCCGCATGGCCGCGAGCGTGGTGTAGATGCCGGCGCCGCGCAGGACGTCCCGTCGCAGCCGCGGTTCGATCGGGCGGACGAGCTCGACGACGCGCTCCGGCTCGTCCTGGTACCGGGGGAGGCGGAAGATGCGGCCGGTCTGCGCGTAGTAGTAGCCCGGGTAGTGCAGTCCCTCCCCGAACTTCTCGAGGGAGAAGCCGTGCCCGAGGTTCCCGAGCAGCCCGACCCCGACGAACGCGGCCGCGAGGAGGTGCGCGAGGGTCCTTCGGCCGGCGCGCTCCAGCCCGACGTACGCCATCACGCCGGTCAGGTTCAGGAAGAGGAACCCGGTGAAGACGTATCGGAAGCCGGCCCACTCGAACGCCTTCCAGTTGCCGATCTTGAAGTTCGAGAACGCGTAGGCGCCGGCGAGGGCGAGCGGGTAGAGGAGGAAGACGACCGCGAGGTCGCGCGTCTCCGGTGTCCGCCCGGCGCCCGGTCGGAAGACGCGGACGAAGCACCACCCGAACGATCCGGCGGACCGGAACAGGACGATCGCGGTCACGGCGACCCAGAGCCCGAACAGGACGTGGTTCAGCGTCGCGCCGGAGATCGGGCCGAGGTCGTAGAACGTCGCCGAGCGCGGCATGAGGTCGGTGAAGAACTCGGCCCACCGCCCGGGCGCCGCCGCGAGGTCGACGCCCCGGCCGGCGAACTTCGCCTCCATCCACTTCGCCTGCGGCGCCTCGTACAGGAGCATCACCGCGGAGAGCGGCGCCGTCCCGACCGCGGCCCCGGCGAGCCACGCGACGAAGTTCCGCCGCAGGAAGAACGCCCCTTCCACGCAGAACCAGAACCCGAGGTAGAGGACGACGACGATCAACGACGAGAGCGCGTACCAGACCGCGAGGCCGCACGTCAGTCCGAACAGGAACGCCTGGCCGAGCGTCCGCCGCCCCTCGATCAGGTAGGCGTGCAGCGGGAAGAGCGAGAGCGCGACGAAGAAGAGGACCTCGGAGTGGTTGCCGTAGTTCGAGGTCGAGTAGTCGACGTACGACGCGGGGCCGAGGACGAGCGCGAGCCCGGAGAAGGTCGCCGCGCCGAGCCCGAACCGACGCCAGACGAACCAGAACAGCACGACGAGCGTCCCGACCGCGAACAGGACGGGGACGAGCTTGAGCGCCAGGTAGCTCGTGCCGAACAGGGCGAACGCGACGGCGGTCAGCGCCGAGCTGAGCATCTGCCCGCCGGAGTGCGTGTCGTGGAACTCGAGCACCGGCAGCGACGGGAGCCCGAGCCGGATCTCGTTGCCGAGCACGCCCATCGGGAACAGCTCGTACCCCGGCGTGAAGAGCGTGTCGAAGGCGAGGAAGAGGATGGCGAGGCGGAGCGCGAGGAGCGCGGCCACCAGGGCGAGCAGCGTGACGAGGGCCGGTCCGGCGCCGGCCGGGCGGGCGTCGTTCACGACCCGTCCTCCGAGGCGTCGTCCCGGTACCGCCCGCGCGCCACGTTCAACCGGATCTTCAGCATGTCGCGGAGCATCTTGAACGTGTCTCGCACGAAGTGGACCGTCGACGGCTCCTTGCAGTACCGGAACTCGACCCCGACCTCGTCGATACGAAGGTCGAGCTGGCGGGCGATCACCACCACCTCCAGGTCGAACGAGAACCGGTTCATGGTCTGCCGGGCGAAGATCCGATCCGCCGCCGCCGCCGTGAACCCCTTCAGGCCGGCCTGCGTGTCGCGGACCGAGCCGACGAGGAGGAGCTTGGCGAGGAAGCTGAACGTCCGGCCCATGAAGTGGCGCGTGACGAGGGTCGGGAGGAACTCGGCGGGGACGATGTACCGCGAGTCGGCGTGGACCCGGCAGGCGATCGCGACGTCGGCGCCGCCGTCGAGCGCGGCGAGGACGTTCGCGACGTTGCCGATCGGGTAGGTGAAGTCGGCGTCGTTGAAGACGCGCCGGGCGCCGCGCGCCTCGAGCATCGCCCGCCGGACCGAGAACCCCTTGCCCCGGTTCACGTCGTTCCGGAAGAACCGGAGCCGTTCGTCCTGGGCCGCGAGCCGCTCGACGACCGCCGGCGTCTCGTCCCGCGAGCAGTCGTCGACGACGATCAGCTCGGAGCCGGGGTAGGCGTCGAGGAACGTCAGCGCGAGGGTCAGGTTCGCCTCGATGAAGTTCGCGCTGTTGTACACCGGGACGACGAGGCTGAGCGGGACCTCTCCGCCGTCCGCCGTCATGACGCGCGCTCCGTGCGGGACGGTATCCTGCCGGCGTGAGGACCCTGGTGGTGACGGCCGACGACGCGGGGGCGTCCCGCGAGACGAACGAGGCGATCGCGCGCGCGGCCGCCGACGGCGTCGTCACGCAGGCGAGCCTCCTGGTCGGTTTCCCCGGCGTCGAGGACGCGCTCGCCGGCGTCGGCGCCGCGATCCCGCTCGGTCTCCACCTGAACCTGACGGAGGGGGAGGCGACGACCGGGCCCGTCCCCGGCGCGACCGACGCGCGCGGCTGGTTCCTCGGCGTGGGGCGGGTGCTCGCCGCGGCGAGGCTCGGGCGGCTCAGATCGGAAGAGCGTC
>JBICIB010000663.1:0-3565 GCA_043101415.1 Planctomycetota bacterium JB042
CGCGGGCGCGCGCCGACCAGACGCCGATCGGGACCGCGATCCCCCACGCCAGGACGATCGAGATCGTGACGAGGAGGATCGAGTTCCCGAGGCGGCGGAGCATCGTCGGGAGGACCGGGCGGTCGTCCTTCATCGACACGCCGAAGTCGAGCCGCGCGAGGTTCGAGACGTACGCCGCGAACCGCGTCTCGGCGACCGTCGCGACCGCGCGCCCGACGGCGGACGGCGCCACGAGCTCCGCGTGCTCCGCCGCCCACGACGTCCACGCGCCGGCGAGGCGGTCCCGCTCCGCGGCGTCGGGGCGCCGCGCCGGGACGAATCCGCGCGGCGGCGGCGCTCCGGTGGCGCGCTCGACCAGCTCCGGCAGGACCGCGAGCGCCAGGTCGCGCGCCTCCGCCGGCGCCGCGGCGTCGGCCGCGACCGAGACGAGCCCCGCGATCGCGAACCGCCCCCGCTCGACCAGCTCGCCGAGGAGGTCGCGCGCCCGCTCCGGATCGTCCTCCGCCGCGATCGCGTCGACGCGCGCCCGGATCGCCGCGTCGTCCTCGAGGTGGCGGAGGTTCAGGAAGACCGGCCGGTCGAGCCCGAACTGCCGCCGGAACTCCTCGTAGGCGCTCTGGAACGACGCCTCCTGCTCCCCCTCCGTCGAGACGAGCGGGACCGCGGGCACGAGGTTCACGACCGCGAAGACGACCAGCAGGACGAGCAGGAGCGTCGGCACGAAGCCGAGCAGCCGTCCGATCAGCCAGCGCCGCATCGCCCCCCCTCGGTCGCCCGCGGGCGACCTCGCCTACTTCTCTCGCCCGTCGTACCAGCCGAACGACAGGAGCTGCGGCCGCGAGACGGCGAACTTCACGTTCTCGAGCCACGGCGCGTGGACGACGAACCGGTCGCGCCGCATGAAGAAGGTGTACGGCTGCTCCTCGGCCAGGATCTCCTGGATCCGGAGCGCGAGGCGCTTCCGCTCCGCCTCGTCCGACGTGTTCCGGTGCCGGTCGGCGAGCGCGTCGAGCTCGTCGTTCCGGAAGCCGACGAAGTTCCCGCCGTCGACGATCGCGCCGGAGGCGAACCGGTTCCAGAACTCGAGCGTCCAGGCGGCGGCGACGATGCCGGTGAAGGCGTCGAAGTCGTGCTCGCGGTAGCACCGCTGCAGCATCTGCCCCCACGGGATCGTCTCGACGACCATGTCGACGCCGATCAGCGCGAGGTCGCGCTTCCAGATCGCCATCATCGCGTCGTACTCGGAGCTCCCGGGGAACGAGTACATCGTGAACCGGAAGTCGACCTCCTCGCCATCGATCGTCTTGTCGCGCACGCCGTCGCCGTCCGCGTCCCCCCACCCCGCGTCGTCGAGGAGCGCCGACGCCGCGTCGAGGTCGAACGGCAGCGGCTCGATCCCGGGGTGGAGGTGCGGGTGCTTGTAAAAGACGGGGCCGTCGACGACCGCGCCGAACCCGTGGAAGACGTTCTCGAAGATCAGCTCCCGGTTGAACGCCAGGCCCATCGCGCGCCGCACGCGTCGGTCGTCGAACGGCGGCCGGCGGCAGTTCCAGGCGTGATATAGGTACTCGACCTTCTCGTACGTCGCGGTCCCGAACTCCCCGTTCCGGAACGGGTCGTCCGATGCCGCCTTCACCACGTGCGTGTAGTACTCCTGCGGCATCAGGACCGTGAAATCCATCGCCCCGTCGAGAACCCGCTGCACGCACTGCTCGCCGTCGCGCACGATCTGCATGTGGATCTCGCGGATCGCCGGCCGGAAGACGGGGAAGTCGTCCTTCCGCCGGATCACGAGCTCGATGTCCGGGTCCATGCCGACCCACTCGTACGGGCCGTACCCGCAGACCTGGTTCAGCGCCCAGTGCTCGCGGAACCGCTCCCCGCGCTCGGCGACCGGGATGTTCCGACCGTCCTCGGTCCGGGAGTAGAGGAACCGGGGGAGGACCTGCTGCCAGGCGAGCGCGACGTTCGCGGCGTACGGGACGTCCCGCGACCAGCGGAGCTGATACGTGCGCCGGTCGAGGACGACCAGCTCGCTCCCCTCGATCACCGGCCGGATGTGGAGGACCTCCGCCGCCTCGTCGAGCGCGAGCTCGTGCGTGAACCGGAAGTCCTCCGCGGTCAGCGCCGGCGCCCCGTCCCGGAAGAGCGCTTCGAGCCACGCGTACTTCGGGTCGTCCCGGTCGTACTGCGGTCGCTGCCACGTGATCCCCGGGCGGATCCGGACGGTGACCGTGAGCCCGTCGTCCGACTCCCCCGCGTAGTCCGCCACGCCCGGCTGCCACTTGTCCGGGTCGCCCTTGTGCGACAGCGCCGGGTCGAGCGTCGTGTACTCGAACAGGCTGTCGACGAGGTTGCCGTCGTTCGACGCGAGCGCGTTGATCGCGCGGGGCGGGGAGATCCCGAACCACCGGTGGAGCACCGCGTCGTCCCGCACCCCCGGCGGCGGCCCGAGCCCGGCCGGGTCCGGCTCGAGGAGGTTCGCGCCGAACCTCGCTTCCAGTTCCGGAATCGACATGTCGTCCGGATCCGCGGGGACTTGGAGCAGCAGCAGGACGGCGAGGGAGACGGTCGTCATGGTCGGGAAACTCCTTCGGGCCAGAGGACGAGTCGGCGGCCGGGCGCGGCGAACCGGGCGCGGATCGCGGCCCGGACGGCGTCGAGGTCCGTCGCGGCCACGCACGATCGATACGCGTCTCCCCCGTCCCCCGTGAGGTCGTACACCTCCGCGAGTGCGTGAAGGCGGGCGCGGGCGGCCGCGGTCTGGACCACGCTCTGCCGGGAGGCGAGGAGGACGTTCCGGGCGGCGCGGAGGTCGTCCGGGCCGAGCTTCGCCTCCGCGAGCGTCGCGAGGGCGCCGTCGATCGCGCCGACCGTCTCCGCGTACCGGTCCGGCGCGCACCGGACGTGGACGAAGAAGAGGCCCGCCCCGGGCATCGGGAGGTGCGTCGCCTCGACCGCGTACGCGAGGTCGCGCTCGCCGCGGAGCGCGTCGTAGAGCGGGCCGCTCGGGATGCGACGGCCGGACCACCAGGCGTCGACGAGGTCGAGCGCCGCCCGCTCGTCCTGCGCCTGCACGCCGACCCCCGGGAACGCGACGACGACCGAGACCTGGTTCCTCGCGGTCGGCTCGAAGACCGTCGGCGCGTCGAAGCCGGCCCACGACGGCGCCTCGACGGCGGGGCGCCAGCGCGGACCGTCCGCGAGCCGCCCGTCGAACGACTCGACGCGGCGGCGGACGACGTCGGGGTCGAAGCCGCCGACCAGCGACACGGCGAGGTTCGGCCCGCAGACGACGTCCCCCGCGAACGCCCGGACCGTCTCGAGGTCGAGCGCCTCCCACGCCGCCTCCGGATCCTCGGGGGGCGCGAACGGCCCGCCGAACGCGCGGGCCAGCAGCCGGTCCTCCGCGTCGGCGCGCGCCGACCGGCGCCGCCCCGCGCCCCGAGCGCGGGCTCTCGCCTTCGCGTTCGCGAGCTCCGCCTCGTCGACCGGCCCCGGCGTCGCCACGGCGTCGAGGAGGTCGAGGAGCGCCCCGAGGTCCTCCCGCAGCCCCGGCGCCGCC
>JBICIB010000664.1:0-3219 GCA_043101415.1 Planctomycetota bacterium JB042
CCTACTGCTCGACGAACGTCGGCGTCGTGGCGGCGGTCGACGCGCGGACGGGCGAGCCGCTCTGGATGTTCCGGACCAACCGGGTGAAGCCGAGCGACCCGGACACCTTCCGGCGCGTCTCCTACTACGACACCGGCGGCTGGCTGCCGTCGACGCCGGCGGTGATCGGCGACCGCGTCGTCGTGGCGCCGGAGGACTCGCACTTCCTCTACTCGCTCGCGCGGGTCCCCTCGGTCGAGGGGTACCTCGTCGGTCCCGACCCACTCTTCAAGGGGGCGCGCGAGACGTTCGTCGGCGTCGACCGCGCGCGCGACGAGCTCCTGTTCCTCGAGCAGTCGACGCTCGGGTACGACCGGGTGCGGATCCGGGTCGGAGCGACCCGGCTCGACGGCGGCGCGCTCGACTCCTCGGTGCCGCTCCAGATCGAGGAGGAGGTGACCGGCCGGCCGGCGATCGTCGGGGACGCGTTCTTCCTCCCGACGAACAAGGCGCTCTACCGGTTCCGACTCGACAAGGGGCGGTTGGCGTTCGACTCGATGCCGGTCCCCGACGCGCTGCTCCGCGCGCGCGAACGATACGTCTTCGGGAACCTTTCCCTGGAAGGGGGGAGGCTCTATTCGGTCTCACCGCTGGTGGTGTTCGAGATCGTGCCGCGCTGACCCCCGGCCGCGGCTCGCCGCCTCCGGCGTGGGCCGAACTTCCTCGCAAACCCCCGGGAGCCCCGTATCATGCCTGACCGCGAACCCTCCGGAGCGCGCTCCCCATGACCGATCAGAACGACACGGCGGCGGTCGAGCACATCCGCTCGGCCTACGAGCAGCTCAGGACCGAGATCCGCAAGGTCATCGTCGGGCAGGAGGAGGTCGTCGACGAGCTCCTGGTGGCGCTCTTCGCCCGCGGGCACTGCATCCTGACCGGCGTGCCGGGCCTGGCGAAGACCCTGCTGATCTCGACCCCGTCGAAGACGCTCTCCCTCTCGTTCAGCCGGATCCAGTTCACCCCGGACCTGATGCCGTCGGACATCACCGGGACGGAGGTGATCCAGGAGAACAAGACGACCGGGGCGCGGGAGATGCGGTTCATCCCCGGACCGCTGTTCGCCAACGTCGTCCTCGCCGACGAGATCAACCGGACCCCGCCGAAGACGCAGGCCGCGCTCCTCGAGTCGATGCAGGAGTACCAGGTCACGGTCGCGGGGAAGAAGCACTCGCTCTCGCAGCCGTTCTTCGTCCTCGCGACGCAGAACCCGATCGAGCAGGAGGGGACCTACCCGCTCCCCGAGGCCCAGCTCGACCGGTTCATGTTCAACATCAAGATCGACTACCCGAGCGAGGAGGAAGAGCTCGAGATCGTCCGCCGCACGACGGCGCGCGACTCCGACGAGCCGCAGCCGGTCCTCTCCGCCGAGGACATCCTGAAGCTCCAGCAGCTCGTCCGCCGCGTCCCGGTCGGCGACAGCGTGATCCGGTACGCGATGCAGTTCGCGCGCTGGTCGCGGCCCGGCGCGGAGGGGACGCCCGGCTTCATCAACGAATCGGTCGCCTGGGGCGCCGGACCGCGCGCCTCGCAGTTCCTGGTGCTCGGCGCGAAGGCGCGCGCGCTCCTGCGCGGCGGGTCGGCCGTGACCGGCGACGACGTCCGCGCCGTCGCGCTCCCGGTCCTCCGCCACCGCATCCTCCCGAACTTCAGCGCCGAGGCGGAGGGGATCTCCTCCGACGACCTCGTCCGCCGCCTCGTCGAAACCGCGCCGCGCGCCGAGTCCGATGCCCTCGCAGACGGAAAACTCCCGCCGGTACTTGGATCCTAGGGTCCTCGACAAGCTGGGGCGCCTCGAGCTGAAGGCGCGCCAGGCGGTCGAGGGCTTCATGGCCGGTCTCCACCGATCCCCGCACCGCGGGGCGTCGGTCGAGTTCGCCGAGCACCGCGAATACGTGCCCGGAGACGACCTCCGCCACCTCGACTGGCGGATCTACGGCCGTTCGGACCGGTTCTACGTCAAGCGGTACGAGGAGGAGACGAACCTCACCCTCAGCCTGCTCCTCGACGTCTCCGAGTCGATGGCGTACGCGGGCGAAGGGCAGGTGTCGAAGTTCCGGTACGGCGCGATGGTCGCCGCGACGCTCGCGTACATGGTCCTCCGCCACCGGGACGCCGCCGCGCTGGCGCTGACCGACGAGACCCTCGAGAACTGGGTGCCGCCGGCGACGAAGCCGTCGCACCTCCTCGCGATCACCGACGCGATCGAGCGGGCCGAGCTGTCGAGGAAGACCGACCCCGGGCTCGTGCTGCGCGAGATGGCGACGAAGCTCCCGCCGCGCAGCATCGTCGCCGTCGTCTCCGACCTGTTCGCCGACCCCGACCGGGTCCTCGCCGGTCTCCGCGCGCTCAAGACGAAGCGGCAGGACGTCATCGTCTTCCACGTGCTCGACCGGGACGAGCTCGAGTTCCCGTTCGACCGGATGACCCGCTTCGACGGGCTCGAAGGGTTCGATCCGCTGGTCGCCGACCCGAAGGCGCTCCGGCGGGCGTACCTCGAGGTGTTCGGCGAGCACCGGGAGAAGCTCCGGAAGGGGTGCCTGAGCCACGGGATCGACTACCAGCTCCTCCGCACCGACACGCCGCTCGACGTGGCGCTCACGTCGTACCTGTCGCTCCGCGGCAAGCGCGGGACCCGCCGATGAACTTCTCGTTCGGGAACGGGGCGCTCCTCTGGGGGACCCTCCTCTTCACGGTCCCGCTGATCATCCACCTGTTGAATCGGCGGCGCTACGTCGTGGTCCGGTGGGCGGCGCAGCAGTTCCTCCTCCAGGCGTACCAGCAGTCGCGGCGCCGGCTGACGCTCGAGTCGCTGCTCCTGCTCCTCCTTCGGTGCCTCCTGGTGATCCTGCTCGCGCTCGCGCTCGCGCGGCCGTTCGTGCCGTCGTCGAGCGTCTTCTCCCTCCTCTCGCCGTCGCAGAAGAGCGTGGTGATCGTGATCGACACGTCGTACTCGATGGGGCGGACGAACCGCGCCGGCGAGTCGATGATCGAGCGGGCGAAGGTGCAGGCGAAGCGGATCCTCGAGGGGCTCTCCGAGGAGCGCGGGGACGAGGCGACCGTCGTGGCGCTCGCCGATCCGCCGCGGACGATCCACTCGACGTCGACCGCGATCGAGCGGGTCGTCGACACCGTCGACCGGCTCGAGCCGGACTCGACCGGCGCGGACCTCGTCCGGACGCT
>JBICIB010000665.1:0-9701 GCA_043101415.1 Planctomycetota bacterium JB042
GCGGGTTGTAGAGGTTCCGGCCGTCGAAGATCACCGCGTTGTTCATCAGCCCCTTCATCTTCTCGAAGTCGGGGTTGCGGAACTCGTTCCACTCGGTCGCGACGAACAGGCCGTCGGTCCCCTTGAGGGTCTCGTACGCGTGGCCGAAGTACTCGATCTTGTCCCCCATCACCCGGCGCGTCGTCTCGATCGCCTCGGGATCGTGGACCCGGACCTTCGCGCCCGCGTCGAGGAGCTCCTGGATCAGGACGAGCGCCGACGCCTCGCGGACGTCGTCGGTCTTCGCCTTGAACGCGAGCCCCCAGACCGCGAACGTCTTCCCGGCGAGGTCGCCGTCGAAGAACGACTGCGCCTTCTTGAACAGGACGCGCTTCTGCTCGTTGTTGACCGCCTCGACGGCGTTCATGATCTGGAAGGTGTACCCGTGCTCCTCCGCCGTCTTGACGATGGCGCGGGAGTCCTTCGGGAAGCACGAACCGCCGTAGCCCGCGCCGGGGAACAGGAACGGCATGCCGATCCGGGAGTCCGTGCCGATCCCGACGCGGACCTTCGTCACGTCGGCGCCGACCCGCTCGCAGATGTTCGCGATCTCGTTCATGAACGAGATCCGGGTGGCGAGCATCGCGTTCGCCGCGTACTTCGTCAGCTCCGCCGACGCCACGTCCATGACGATGATCGGGTTGCCGGAGCGGACGAACGGCGAGTAGAGCTCCTTCATGATCTCCGCGACCCGCGGGTCGTCGGTCCCGATGACGACGCGGTCCGGCTTCATGAAGTCGTCGATCGCCGCCCCCTCCTTCAGGAACTCGGGGTTCGACACGACGTTGAACGGGTGGGAGGTCTCGGCGGAGATCGCCTGGGCGACCTTCCGCGCCGTCCCGACCGGGACGGTGCTCTTGTCGACGATGATCTTGTAGCCGTTCATGGCCCGCCCGACCGACGCGGCGGCGCCGAGGACGTGCTTCAGGTCGGCCGAGCCGTCCTCGTCGGGGGGCGTGCCGACGGCGATGAAGACGACCAGCGAGTCCTTGACGGCCTGATCGATGTCCGTGGTGAAGAAGAGGCGCTCCTCCTCCACGTTCTTCAGGACCATCTCCTCGAGTCCGGGCTCGTAGATCGGGATCTTCCCGTCGTTGAGCGCCGCGACCTTCGCCTCGTCGACGTCGACGCAGGTGACGGTGTTCCCGCTCTCGGCGAAGCACGTACCGGCCACGAGGCCGACGTAACCCGTTCCGACGACAGCGATCTTCATGGTGGAGCCTCCCAGTCGCGACCTTCGGTCTCTTCTCGTCGAGACGAATCGGACCACTGTAGGCCGGGTCCGCCAAAGGTCAAGAAAACGACGTCCAACCGGTGGAATCAGCCCCGAGGAGGCGCCGGACGTCCCCGGAGATCGGCGTCGAGACGGTGGAGGAAGGCGGAGACGTCCGTCACCACTCCCAGCGCGTGCGCGGAGCCTCGATCGAGAAGCTTGGTCAGGACCCCCTGGTGGATGTCGACGCAGACGATCGTGACGTCCGACGGGGTCATGTTCCCGACTCCGATCCCGTGCAGCATCGACGCGAGGACCAGCACGAGGCCGGCGTCCTTCAGGTGCCTCGCGTACGCCGCCTGGGCCCGGAAGAGGTCCATCTCCGTGTCCGGCAGGGGGCCGTCGTCCCGGATCGAGCCCGCGAGCACGAACGGCACGCCCGCGCGGACGCACTCGTGGAAGATCCCGCGCTCGAGGGTCCCGTCCCGCACCGCCTTCGCGATCGACCCGGACCGACGGATGGCGTTGATCGCGCGGAGGTGGTGCATGTGCCCCTCCCGCACCGGGACCCCCTTCGCGACGTCGACGCCGAGCGAGGTGCCGAACATCGCCAGCTCGATGTCGTGGACGGCGAGGGCGTTCCCGGTCAGGATCGCGTCGATCCAGCCGCGCCGGACGAGGCTCGCGAGCATCCCCGCCCCCCCGGTGTGGACGACCACGGGCCCCGGGACCGCGACCACCCGCCGGCCGAGGCGCTTCACCTCGCGGACCATCCGGGCGACCTCCCGCGCCTTCACCGCGACCGCCCGCTCGGACGACGCCTCGGACTTCATGAACGAGAACGACTCGACCTTCCTCGTCTCCATCGGCGGCTCGGCCATCACCCCGTCGACCCCGCAGACGACCCGGTCCCCTCGACGGAGGTCGCGGATCAGGACGCAGCGCGCCGCGCGCTCGGTCACCACGAGGACCGCGTCCATCCGCTGCCCTCGGACCTCGAGCGTCCGCCCGCGGTGGCGCACCTTCGTCGGGTGGTGCGTGCTGGCGTAGAAACCGTCCGGGGCGACCCCGTTCTTCGTCACCCGCTCGAGGCGGACGTCGTGCTCCTCGGGGAGCCGGAAGCCGATCGCGACGAGGTTGTCGAGGACGCGCCGCAGCTTCTCCCCCTTCGCCCGCACGTCGAGCTGGACGGTCGAGAAGTCGGTCTTCGTCCGCCCGACGTCGAAGCGGAGGATCTCGTACGTCCCCCCCGCCTCGAGGATCACCCCGAAGGCGCGGGAGAGGATGCCGGTGTCGATCAGGTGCCCGTGGGCGGAGACGGTCGCGTGGTCCATGGTGCGGAGAAGCGTAGCGAACGGGAACGGGCTCGGCGCGGGGGCGATCGGGCGAGGGGCGGAGGTGCGCTCCGCGAGACTCCGGCTCCCGGCGTCCGGCGGCCGGCCCCCGGCTCCCGGTTCTGGTACAACCCCCGACTCCTCTCCACCCCGGAGCCGCCGATGTCCGACGTCGTCCGCCGCGGACCGTACCCCGAGCTGACCTGGCCCGCCGTCCTCGTCGGCTGGCTGCTCGGAGCGATCATCGCCGTGTCGATCGGCTACGCCGCGCTGATCCTCGGCTTCTCCATCGAAGGGTCCGAGCTCGCCGCGATCCTCGGCTGGGGCATCCTGCGCGGGCTGATGCGCCGGACGAGCATCGTCGAGAACAACATCAACCAGTCGATCGCGTCGGCCGTCAACGCGGCGTCGTCCGGGATGATGTTCTCGGTCCCGGCGCTGTTCATCCTCTCGGACGAGTACAAGAACGTCACCGAGTTCAACCGCGTCCTGATGGTCCTCTGTTGCGTGACCGGGGCGGTGATCGGCCTGTCGTTCGTCATCCCGCTCCGGAAGCAGATGATCGACTTCAACCGGCTCGCGTACCCCGGCGGGATCGCGACGGCGGCGATCCTGAAGTCGCCGGGGGCGGGGATGCGGAAGGCGATGCTGATGCTCGGCGCGGCCGCCGTGTCCGGGCTGGCGTACTTCTGGGTGCTCCGGTACTCCGGGGACGCGTCGACGTTCGTCGACCACGAGGAGTTCCACCTCGGCGACGCCCTCGGCTGGCCGTCGTACCTGAACGTCACCTTCTACCTGTCCGTGATGACGGTCGGGGTCGGCTTCCTCTCCGGGCGCGGCGGGCTCTGGTTCGGCGCCGGGGGGTTCCTCTGCTACTGGTTCCTCGCCCCGCTGCTGGCGAAGTTCGCCGCCGCGCCCGAGATGGTCGCGCTGATCCACGGCGAGGAGGGAGGTCCGGGTCCGCTCCGCGGGACGCTGTTCCGGCCGGCCGGCATCGGGATGCTGATCGGCGCCGCGATCGGCTCGATCGTCTTCGCCGCCCCGATGATCAAGAGCGCGATCCAGTCGATGCAGCAGGCGGCGAAGGACACCGGCGAGGGCGACCGCCGCGGCCTCCGGGACGAGATGCCGATCCGCCTGCTGTACGTCGGCGTGCTCGCCGGCTCCGCCGTCCTGATCGGCCTCTGCCTCTTCACGGTCCCCGACATGACGCTCGGGACCGCCGTGATGATGGCCGTCCTCGGCGTCCTCTGGGTCTGGGTCGCCGGCGTCATCGTCTCGGAGTGCGTCGGACGGACGAACTGGTCACCTCTCTCCGGGATGACCCTGATCGCGGTGACGATCCTGACCGTGATGGCGTCGGGGCTCGGCGACACCCAACAGATCGTCGCCTCGGTGATGATGGGGGCCGCGATCTGCGTCGCCATCTCCCAGGCGAGCGACATGATGCTCGACCTGAAGGCCGGGTATCTCGTCGGCGCGAGGCCGAAGATGCAGGCGTACGGCCAGTACCTCGGCACCTGGCTCGGCCCGATCATCGTGATCGCCCTGATCCTGCTCCTCCACGAGGCGTACGGTCTCGGCTCCGAGAAGCTGCCGGCGCCGCAGGGGCAGGCGCTCGCCTCGATGATCCACGGGATCGTCGGCGGCGACGTCCCGACCTACCGGTACGGCGCGGGCGCGGGTCTCGGGCTGCTGTTCGCCCTCTCCGGGTTCGGGGGGATCGGCGTCTTGGTCGGCCTCGGGTTCTACATGCCGTTCGCGATCGTCCTGACGTACACGATCGGGAACTTCGTCCGGATGGGCGCCGACCGCTGGAAGGGGCGCTCGTGGGTCGAGAACACCGGCATCCCGATCGCCGCCGGCCTGATCGTGGGCGAGGCGCTGGTCGGGGTCGGGAACGCGATGGTCAAGGTGTTCGGCGCGGGAGGTGGCGCGTGACCCCGAAGCACTTCGGTTCGATCCTGCTCGCCGGCGGGTTCCTCGCCGGCGCGTACGTGACGGTGGCCCAGGTCGACGCGATCGACTGGACCCGGTACGCGGTCTGCGCCGGGCTGATGCTCGGCGGCCTGGTGCTGGTCCGGTCGGGCGGCGCGGACGGCGAGGCCGAGCACGCGGCCCACGACGAGAACCTCTCCGTCCTCGACCGGGCGCTCGAACGCCTGATCGGAAAGGTCGGCGAGTTCGCCGCGATCGACGCGGACCGCGAGCTGCTCGGGCTCCACCGGAGGATCGACGCCGAACTGATGGACGACCTCGGCGCGTTCGTCGACGCCCGCGAGAGCATGATCCCGCGTCTCGGCATGCAGGCGTACGCGAACGTCATGTCGCCCTTCGCCACGGCGGAGCGGCTGCTGAACCGGGCCTGGTCCGCGTCGGCCGACGGATACGTCGACGAGGTGCGGACCTGCGTCCGGGACGCGCTCGCGGAGCTCGAGCACTCGAGGACCGTGCTCGTCGCGGCGCGGAGCTGACCTCGGAGCGATCCGTCTCCCCGCGGGCCGACCGGGGACTGGATCGTTCGGCACCCGGCAGTCTACGATCCCGACTTCTCCCGATCCGGAGCAGCCATGTCCAAGAACGGCACCCTCATCGACAGCGTCTACCGCCAGTTCGACGCCGCATCGGCGGCGATCCGGCTCCCCGACGACCTGCGGCGCCACATCCGTGAGTGCAACGCGGTCGTCGAGTTCCGCTTCCCCGTGCGCGTCGGGAAGCGGATCGAGATGTACACGGGGTGGCGGGCGGAGCACTCGCACCACCGCAAGCCGACCAAGGGCGGGATCCGCTACGCCGAGCACGTCGACGCCGACGAGGTCCGCGCCCTCGCCGCGCTGATGTCGTTCAAGTGCGCCCTCGTGAACGTCCCGTTCGGCGGCAGCAAGGGCGCGGTGCGGGTGAACCCGTACACCACGCCGGTCGACGTGCTCGAACGGATCACGCGCCGCTACACGGCCGAGCTGTTCAACAAGCGGTTCATCGGCCCGGGCATCAACGTCCCCGCCCCCGACATGGGGACCGGCGAGCGCGAGATGGCCTGGATCTCCGACACGTACGACGCGATGAGCCAGAGCGACCTGAACAGCTTCGCGTGCGTCACCGGCAAGCCGGTCAGCCAGGGCGGGATCGCCGGACGGACCGAGGCGACCGGCCGCGGCGTCTTCTACGGCACGCGCGAGGCGATGAGCCGCGAAGAGGACATGAAGAAGCTGAAGCTCACGCCGGGGACGAAGGGGAAGACCGTCGTCGTTCAGGGGTACGGCAACGTCGGTCGTCACGCCGCGCAGATCTTCCGGAAGGAGGGCGGCGCGAAGGTGGTCGCGATCGGCGAGTGGAACGGCTTCATCGTGAACCGGGACGGCATCGACCTCGACGCGCTCGAGAAGCACCGCGCGAAGGGGAAGTCGATCCTCGACTTCAAGGGAGCGAAGGCGCACACGAACGACCCGAGCAAGGTGCTCGAGGTCCCCTGCGACGTCCTGATCCCGGCCGCGCTCGAGAACCAGATCACGACGAAGAACGCGCGCAAGCTGAAGTGCAAGCTGATCGCCGAAGGGGCGAACGGACCGACGACGCCCGACGCCGAGGCGATCCTGCTGAAGCGCGGCATCCTCGTCCTGCCGGACATCTACCTGAACGCCGGCGGCGTCACCGTCAGCTACTTCGAGTGGACGAAGAACATCGGCCACATCCGGTTCGGCCGGATGGGGAAGCGCCTGGAGGCGGGCCGCGAGCACCGGATCGTGCAGGCGGTCGAGAAGGCGACCGGGAAGACGATCGACGAGACCGACCGCGCCCACTTCGGGAAGGGGTCGGACGAGATCGACATCGTCCGCTCGGGGCTCGAGGGGACGATGATCGAGGCGTACGGCGAGATGCGGGAGGCGGTCCGGCGCTCGAAGCGGATCCAGGACCTGCGGACCGCGGCGTTCGCGGTGGCGATCAAGAAGATCGCCTCGACGTACGACTCGCTCGGCATCTTCCCGTGAGCGGGGACGCGCCCGGCTCGCGGACGGCCGTCGTCACCGGCGCCGCGAGCGGCATCGGCGCGGCGACCCTCGCCCGGTTCCGGGCCGCGGGCTGGACCGCGTGGGGGCTCGACCTCGCGACGCCGGACGGGCGCGACGCCGACCCGTGCTTCGCGACGGTCGACGTCACCGATCGGGCCGCCCTCGAGGCCGCCTTCGCGCGCGCCGCGGCGGCGACGGGCCGGCTCGACGCGGTCGTCGCCTGCGCCGGGATCAACCGCGACGGCGTCCTCTGGAAGCTCTCGGAGGAGGACTGGCGCCGGGTCCTCGCGGTGAACCTCGACGGGTCGTTCCACGCGATCGCGGCCGCCCTCCCCCACCAACGCCCGCACGGCCGGGGCGCGATCGTCCTCGTGACGTCGATCAACGGCGAGCGAGGCGCGTTCGGCCAGACGAACTACGCGGCGAGCAAGGCGGGGGTGATCGGCCTGACGAAGAGCGCGGCGCGCGAGGTCGGCCGCTTCGGGATCCGCGTGAACGCCGTCTCGCCCGGCTACATCGACACGCCGATGACCCGGCCGCTCCCGACGGAGATCGTCGACGAGGCGACGCGGGCGTCCCTCCTCGGCCGCATCGGAGAGCCGGACGAGGTCGCCGCCGCGATCACCTGGCTCTGCTCGGACGACGCGTCGTACGTGACCGGCCAGGTCCTGCGCGTCGACGGCGGCCAGCACCTTTGACCGCGTCGACCCCCGACGACCGGAGCCCTCCCCCCATGCCGACGATCCGACGCGACGACACCGAGGTCGAGCTCGAACCCGGGGAGACCGTCCTCGACGGCCTGCTCCGGGCGGGCGCGCATCCGCTCTACTCGTGCCGGGTCGGCGCCTGCCTGACGTGCCTCAGCCGCGCCGTCGAGGGGACGCCGCCCGCCGATGCCCAGGAACCCCTGAGCGACGCCGAGCGCGGACGAGGGCTCTTCCTGGCGTGCATCGCGGTGCCGGACGGGGACCTGGTCGTCGGCGACGCCACGTAGCCCGGCGCGGACCGGCGGCCGTCAGCTCGGGCGGACGCGGTAGATGACGCCGCGCACCTTCCCCTCCGACAGGACCTTCTGCCCGCAGCAGACGTAGAGGTTCCCCTCGTCGTCGAAGCAGATGTTGCCGGACTTGTTCGCGCCCACGAGCTCGTCGAGGTCGACGTACGGCGCGTACTCGACGTTCTCGGCGTCGTACGGGCGGTCCGGATCGGGGGTGAAGCGGTAGATGGCCCCGTCGTATCCGGGCGAGACGTAGAGGCGCCCCTGCGCGTCGAACGCCATGTCGTAGATGTTGGCGCTGCCGCCCCCCCGCTGCGGGTCGTGCTCCGGGAACTGGGCGATCGCCTGGGCGACGAGCGGCCGCACGACGTCGCCGTCCTCCTCCAGCGGGAACCGGAGGATCTGCGACGTCGTGCGGAAGGCGACGTAGAGGTAGCCGTCGTGGACGGCCAGCGCGCACGTCCCGTTCAGCCTCGTCCGGCCGCGCCCTTCGACCTCGACCCAGGCGTCCCCCTGGGTCCCCTCGAACACGAAGCGGCCGTCCGGCGGCGGCGCCGAGGGGTCGCGTCGGATCGCGGCGATGTCGTACTGCGCGAGCGCCGTGTTGTCCTTCGCGCCGACGTAGAGATACTCCCCGGCGACGACCGCCCCGCACGGACCGTTGACCAGCCCGTGCGGCGGCGCGTTCCGGGTCACGTCGTGGTGCGGGTAGTACGTCGAGTCGACGTCCTTCTCGAGCGCGTCGACCGGGACGACGCTCGGGTCGTGCGCCTCGACGACCGCCCACCGCCCGTTCCGGAGGTCGTAACGGTGGATCGAGTCGGTGGCGTTCTTCCGGAACTTCGGCGCGTCCTCCAGGTCGATCCCGCTGTAGCCGCAGACGAAGAAGTTCTTCGACGGGTCGTCGTACACCAGCATGCAGTACGGGCGGTCGGTGAGCGTGTCGAGCGTCGCCGGCATCCGGCGGTCCCAGACGCGGAACGGCGGGCTGGTCGGAACGGCCACGACCTCGGCGTTCCCTCGCACCGCGGCGCCGACCTCGGGGTTCCCGGCGACCGGCTCGGAGACCTCCGGGTCGATGACGAAGATCGTCCCGGCCCGGTCCTCGATGTCGTCCTGCGGGCCGCCGGCGCTTCGATGCACCCCGCGGGCCAGCGCGTACAGCTTGCCGTCGACGTAGCGGACGCCTCGCGGCCAGGGGACCGCGGCCGTGATGCGCTCGATCCGCTCGAGGGTCGCAGGCGCCTCGTCCATCGCCGCTCGTTCGACGGGCCCGGACCCGACGGCCGGGGAGGTCTTGTCGTTCGACGCGGCGCAGGCGCCGCAGGAGAGAGCAACGAGAAGGTGGATCGACTTCATGAACGGTCTCGGGGACGAAAGGGGTCCGACGCCGGGGAGCGCCGGGGAGGGGCCACGATCGAGGGCTCTCGCCCCCTCGGACCTCGTCGGCGGCGTCTCCTCACTCCGCCCGACCAACCCGGTCGAGCGCGAGATGATAGAGATCGTGGTCGAGCTCCAGACCGACGAGGCCGGGCCTCGCCACGGCCAGCCGATGAGGTGCATAGAGGGGGACGATCCCCGCCGCATCGTCGAGCCTCGCCTGGATCGCGGCGTAGATTCCGGGCAGGTCGGCCGGGTCGGGCGTCCGGGTGGCCCGCTCGACCCACGCGGAGACCTCGGGATCCGCCCCGTGAAAGCGGTCGGTCGCCGCGGTGCGGGCGCGCGAGGGCAGGAGGAAGCGGTTGGTGAGCGAGACGTACGGGTCGTACGGAACCCCCCAGGTCCGCTCGATCCGGAGGTCGTAGTCGCCGTCGGCGAGGCGGCGAGAGAGCTCTTCGCCCGTCTCGGCGACGACCTCGACCTCGAGGCCGGTCGCCCCGATCTGCGCCGCCAGAGCGCGCGCGAGGCGTCGTTCCCGCGGCGCGTCCTCGACGAGGAGGCGGAGCGGATCGTCGACCCTCACGGCGCGCTTCGGGGGCGTCACGCCGCCCGACGCCGGCCAGACGGCGACGCTCGGCGCGGCCCACGTCGCGCAGGGGGCCGCGAGCCCGCCCTCCACCGTCTCGACCAGCGCCCGGCGATCGATCGCCGACGCGCTGCGCCGGCGG
>JBICIB010000666.1:0-9485 GCA_043101415.1 Planctomycetota bacterium JB042
TCGGCGTCGAGTCCCCGCGGCCGAGCCATCCCATGGGTCCCCAACCGCATTCCCCTCCATCCCATGGAAGCGGGTGAGGAAGTCCGAAGCGGGCGAGGCGGGGGGCGGGAAGGGGAGGTGGCTCCGAGAGCGACCCCGCAGCGCGACTCGTCCCTTCGCGGCTCCACGCCGGGCGCATCGCGCGAGGACGTGAGCGGGTCGGAGAGCACCTCCCCTTCCCGCCCCCCGCCGTGGCGAACGCGAAGACGTTCCCGAATCGCGTTCCTCGCCCCGCGCGCAGCGGTCGCCCCGCGCAGCGGTCGCCCCGCGCGCAGCGGCCGCCCGCCCCGCGCAGCGACTAAACCTCAGCGGTCAGCGTCGTCAGCTTCTCTTCCGCTTCGCGCAACTCCCGGCGCAGCCGGTTCCTCTCGCTCCGGTCCTCGATCTGGGCGAGGATCATCTCCGGCTCGCCGTTGTCGTCGCGGACGACGGTCAGGCGCGTGAGCGACTCGAGGATCGAGCCGTCCTTCCGGACGTACCGCTTCTCGATGCTGGCGGAGTCGGCGACGCCGGAGCGGAGCTGGAGGCTCAGCTCGAGCGAGCGCGGGATGTCCTCCGGCGCGGTCAGGTCGTCGGTCGTCTTGCTCATCAGCTCGCGCTGGCTGTAGCCGAGCATCCGCCGGAACGTCTCGTTGGCGAAGGCGAGTCCGCCCGTGCGGCCGAACGTCACCATCCCGACGACCGCGTCGTCGCGGACGCGCTGGAGTTCCACCTCCCGGCGCTCGAGGGTCTCCGCGGCGGAGTCCCGGGCGCGGCGCGCCTCGTTCCGCTCGTGCTCGGCGCGCTCCTTCCCCTCCGCGTCGCGGCGGGCGATCCGGACCTCCTCGTGGAGGTGTTCGATCTCCCCGCGCAGCAGGTCGAGCTGCTCGAGCTCCGACTGGGCGCGGACGAGCCGGACCTGCAGGATCGCGGCGCAGAGCGCCACGGCGCAGGCGGCGACGGTGACCCCCTGGGTGAGACTCGGGCCGGAGATCCCCTCCGGCATCTCCACCCCAGCGAGCTGGAACCCCAGGCCGGCGATGCCGAGCAGCAGGAGGAACAACGGCCATGGACGAGCCGTGGCGAGCTGGCGGGCGACGGTGGCGACGTTCATGATTCGATCCGGCGGGCAATGGGGAGACGATCGGCCTCCAGGGGGGGCGTCTTCTGTCCGAACCGGAGCCGCGATCGACCCGCGGGATCCGGCGCGCGGCGCGTGTTCCACCGGCGAAACGGCCGGGGGCGGGCGGCCGGAGAGCGGCCCTCGCGCTCGCGCCGGCGTTTCAGTCGTGAAATCGCGTGGAAAGCGTGTCGGCGTACGGAGTCCCGTCGCGTCTCGCTCGCGAGTGCCGCCCCCGGACCCCTGGCCGTGATGTCTGGATCGCCCGCCCCGCTCCGGCGACAATCGGAGGATGACGGACCCCGAACGGACGATCCGCCTGCTCCGTCGCATGCGAGCGGGGGACGACGGCGCCACGGAGGAACTCCTCTCGCTGGTGCACGGCGAACTGATGGCGATCGCCCGACGCGTGATGGGGCCGGCCCGGGGGGCGCAGACGCTCCAGCCGACGGCCCTCGTCCACGAGGCGTGGCTCCGGCTCGCCCACGCGGAAGGGGGGGCGTTCGACGACCGGACCCACTTCCTCGCCGTCGCGGCCCGCGCGATGCGCTCGGTCCTGATCGACCACGCGCGGAAGCGGAAGACCGACAAGCGAGGGGGCGATCGCGAGCGGGTGACGCTCGACCAGGTGATCGTCCCGTTCGAGGAGAGCGCCGGCGACCTCCTGGCGCTGGACGACGCGATGGACGAGCTCGCGGCGTCGGAGGCGCGTCTCGCCCGGATCGTCGAGCTCCGGTTCTTCGGCGGGCTCTCGAACGACGAGATCGCCCAGCACCTCGGGCTCTCGACCCGGTCGGTCGAGCGCGGCTGGCGGACCGCACGGGCCTGGCTGCGCCGACGCCTCGGGTCGGGCGGCGAGCCGGCGGAGTGACCCGCCCGGGGGACGACCGATGAACGGAGGCGACCTCGGCCGCGCGCTCCGCATCGTGGAGGAGGCGCTCGATCTCGAGGGAGAGGAGCGCGCCGCGCACGTCCGGAAGGCGTGCGGCGGAGACCCGGCGCTCGAGGCGGAGGTGCGGGCGCTCCTCGAGGAGGACGACGACGGGGCGTTCCTCGCGCCGCCCCTCGCCGCGTCGGCGAGCGTCGACCTCGCGGAGCGGTTCGTCGGGCGGCGGCTCGGGGAGTTCACGATCGACGGGGTGGTCGCCGGCGGCGGCATGGGGACCGTCTTCCGCGCGACGCAGGACCATCCGCAGCGGGTCGTGGCGCTGAAGGTGCTCCGGCCGACGATCGCGAGCGCGACGGCGGTCGAGCGGTTCCGCGAGGAGGTCGAGATCCTCGGCCGCCTCGACCACCCCGGCATCGCGCGGATCCACGACGCCGGGACGACGCGCGAGGCCGGGCTGGAGGTGCCTTGGTTCGCGATGGAGTTCGTGGACGGGGCGCGCGACGTGCTGCGGTACGCGTCGGACGAGCGGCTCGACGCCCGGGCGCGGATCGAGCTGTTCCGGGAGATCCTCGCCGCGGTGCGGCACGGCCACCAGCGCGGGATCATCCACCGCGACCTGAAGCCGAGCAACCTCCTGGTCGACCGCGCGGGGCGTCCGCGGGTGATCGACTTCGGCGTCGCACGCGCGGTCGACGGCGAGCGCGACGTCCTGCGGACGGCGACCGGCGAGCTGATCGGCACGCTCAAGTACATGAGCCCCGAGCAGTTCGCCGCCGACGCCGCCGACGTCGACACGCGGACCGACGTCTTCTCGCTCGGCGTCGTGCTGTACGAACTCCTGGTCGGAGCGGCCCCGTTCGACCTGACGGGGAAGAGCGTGGTCGAGATCGCGCTGGCGGTCCGCGACGGGCGGATGCGGCCGCCGCGCGAGGTCCTCCCGTCGCTGCCGGAAGACCTCGACTGGATCATCCGCCGCGCGCTCGACCCGGAGCGGGAGCGGCGGTACGAGAACGCCGGCGCGCTGGCGGACGACCTCGGGCGGTGGCTCCGGGACGAGCCGGTCGCCGCCGGACCGCCGACGGCGTCGTATCGCCTGAGGAAGTTCGTGCGTCGCCACCTGATCGGGCTGGCGCTGGCGGCGCTGGTGCTGGTCCTGGTCGCGGCCGGCGTGTTCGGGACCGTCGTGAACTGGCGCGTGGCCGTGCGCGAGAGGGCCGAGGCGGAGGAGGAGTCGCGGTGGGCGAAGGAGGCGACCCGGTTCTTCGCCGAGATGCTCCAGACCGCCGACCCGTGGACCGAGGAGCCGGACCTGCGGGTCACCGACCTCCTCGATCGCGCGGCGGCGCAGGTCGGGGAGCGGTTCGCGGGCGCGCCGGAGCACGAGCTGACGCTGCGCGGGGTGCTCGGCACGACCTACCTCAACCTCGCCCGTCCGGCGGCCGCCGTGGAGCAGCTCCGGGCGGCGATCGACGCGGCGCGCCGGCTCGCGGCGGAGGAGGGGGAGCCGCTCGGCCCGACCGAGCTGCTGCTGCGGCGGCGTCTCGCGGTCGGGCTGGGGCAGCTCGGCCGGACCGACGAAGCGGTCCGGTGGGCGGAGGAGCTGGTCGAGACGGCCGAGCGGCGGCCGGAGGTGGACGACGAGGAGCGCGTCCGGTGCCGCGTCGAGCTCGTGGAGCAGCTCCGGAACGCCGAGCGCGCCGAGGAGGCGCTGGAGGCCCTGGCGCCGCTCGTCCCGCGGCTCGAGGACGAGGCCGTCCCCGGCGCGCTGCGGCGCTTGATCGGCGACAGCCTGTCGCTGGTCCTCCTCGATCTCGGGCGCGCGGCCGAGGCGCTCGACGTCGTCGACGACGCGATCGGACTGGCGATCGGCGCCGCGGACGAGGACCAGAACCTCGCCAGCCTCCTGCGCCGCCGCAGCCGGGCGCTCCGGATCCTCGGTCTCTTCCCGGAGTCGGCGGAGGAGCTGCGCCGGGCCGCGGCGATCCTCGAGCGGCGGCTCGGTCCGGGACACCGGCGGACGCTCTCGGCGCGGAGCGATCTCGCCGAGATCGAGCTCGACGCGGAGGACTACCGGGCGGCGGAGGCGACGCTGCGGGACGTGATCGCGCGGAAGGAAACGCTGCCGGAGTTCGAGCCGTCGATGCTCGCGGCCGACCGGGAGAAGCTCGGGCGCGCGCTGCTCCGGACGGGACGGCCCGCCGAGGCGCGCGCGCTCTTCGAGCAGGCGCTCGCCGCCGTCCGGCGGCAGGGTGAGACGTTCGGGATCGAGTTCCTCGAGACGCGCGCGCGGATCGGCGGGCTGCTGTTCGCGGCCGGCGACCGGGAGGCCGGGCTGCGCGAGCTGGAGGGCGCGATCGATCGGATCTGCGTCGACTGGCGGCCGAGCTACGCGACCGCCGTCGAGTTCGTCCGGCACTCGATCAGCGCGCACGTCACCGACGAAGCGCGCGCCACGGAACTCCTGACGCTCCTCGCGGCGGTGACGGAGGGGCGGGAAGGGGTCGACGCGCAGGGGCACGCGCTGATCCACGTCAGCCTCGCGCAGTCGCTGCGCCGTCGGATCCGCCTGGCCGCGGCGCTCGACCACCTCGACGAGGCGCTCCGGCGGCTCTCGCCGCTCGGCGCCGAGGCCGAGCCGATCGAACTCCGCGCGCGGCTGGAGCGCGCGACGCTCCTGAACCTCGTGGGGGAGCCGGACGCGGCGGAGCGCGAGGTCGAGGCGATGCTCCGGTCGCGGACGGCGGGGGACGAGTTCCTCTCGCGCGCGCAATACGGGCTCGCGTTCCTGCACTCCGAGCAGGGACGGGCGGCGGAGGCGGAGCGGGCGTACCGCGCGTTGTTGGAGTACGACCTCGGGGAGGAGTCGTTCACCGGCGCGGTGGCGAGGATCCACCTCGCCCGGTTGCTCGCCCGGCGCGGCGCGGACGACGAGGCGGCCGCGACGTTCCGCGAGGCGGCGGAGATGGTCCGCCGCACGGACGCGCGGCAGTGGGGCCTGGCGGTCGACGGCGAGGCGCGCGCGCTCCTGAACCTCGGACGCGAGGACGAGGCGCGGCGCGTCCTGCTCGAGTTCGAGGCGGAGTCCCCGCGGGACCGGTGCAGCCCGGCGCTGCACACGCTCTTCTCGCTCTCGGTCGCGACGGGGGCGGACGAGGCGGCGCGGCGGCTCGCCGCGCGGATCGAGCCGGCGCACTGAGGGTCCTCTCGGGAATCCGTGTCGGTCGGTGCGCGCCGGTCGCGTCTCCCCCGCGGCCGCGACGAGCGCCCGGACGGTCCGGGCGGGGCGCGCGGCCTCGAGTTCCCGGTTTCGAACCCCGGAGAAGACCATGTCCGCGATCACCCGCTCCTCCTCGTCCCCGTTCCGACCGCTCGCCGGCGCCGCGCTGCTCGTCGCCTGCCTCGCTCCCGCCTCGTTCGGCCAAACCGTCCGCGTCACCAACGACCGCGGCGGGACCCGGTCGGTCGCGCAGATGATCCCCGAGTTCGGCGTCCTGAAGGCGTTCGACTTCGAGTTCGGGAACGGCGGCCACAAGCTGAAGGGGATCGCGCTGCGCCGGGCCGGGGCGCGGACGGAGGTCGACCTCTCCGACAACGACGGCAACGACCCGTACTCGGTCGCGGCGACGTACCACGACGCGTTCCGGTTCGCGCCGACCGAGGCGGAGACGGTGGAGGGGCGCGGCACCGGCGTCGTCACCCGGCTCCTCGCCGATCGCCGCGGGTTCGTCCCGGTCCTGCAGGGGTTCTCGCTCGTGTTCGCCGACGGTGGCGACCACGAGGTGACCGAGCTCGGCGTCTCCCTCCAGCCGATCCGGGAGGAGACGGGCCGCCACCGGCTGCGCGTCGTCCTGCGCGAGCACCAGGACCGGCGTCCGTTCGACTTCCTCGTGCAGATCGTCTGGGTGCCGCTCGGCAACATCGACGACGCGCAGGTGACGATCGGCGACCGCGGCCGCGGCAACTCGGCGCCGAACCGCCCGTCGAACGCGCGCGGCGCCGCCGTGCTGAAGGGGTTCTCGTTCCGCTACATGCACGACGACGGGAGCGACGACAGCCACTACGTGAAGCGGGCGCGGGTCGACCTCGGGGCGCCGGACAGGAACGGGGCCGCGGCGTCGTTCCACGACGGGGACGGGGACGACCGGCGGCAGGTGAGCGTGTCGTACGCGACGCTGCGGTAGGGGGGGCCGGGGACCGGGGGGAAGAGGCGCGACGAGATGGATGCGGGGTGGGGCTTCGGCCTCGCCCCGCGCGTCAGTCGACGAGGCCGCGGAGGAGGACGCCGGCGGCGTAGGCGAGGGAGGCGGCGATGCTGCCGATGAGCAGGGTCTCGAGGCTGGCGGCCCACCAGCGCTGCTCGACGAAGCGTCCCTTCAGGGCGCCGATGGCGACGAACGCGGCGCCGGTGAGGGCGGCGCTCACCGCGAACGGGGCCGCGACCGTCCCCGGCGCGACGTAGTCGACGACGAACACCGAGAGGGGGACGGAGCCGACCACGAGGAACGAGACGAACGTCGCGGTCGCGGCGCGCAGCGGGGACGGGGCCGCCGGGGAGACGCCGTGGTGCTCCATCATCATCAGGTCGACCCATCGATCGACGTCGGACGTGATGACGTCGACGACGCGCTCCAGGTCCTCCCCCTCGAACCCCTTCAGCTTGTAGATCTGCCGGACCTCCTCCCGTTCCCCCTCCGGGTAGATCTCGATGTGACGAAGCTCGGCGCGCCGCATCCGGTCGCGGAGCGCCAGCTCGGCCCGGGTGCCGAGGAAGTTCGCGGCCCCCATGCTGAACCCGTCGGCGACGAGGTTCGCCGCCCCGAGGACGAGGACGATCCCGCTCGACAGGTCCGCCCCGGCGACGCCGGAGACGACCGCGAACGTCGTCACCGCGCCGTCGATCGCGCCGTACACCACGTCCTTCAGGTCGCTCGGGTCCGGCCCCTGCTCGAGGCTCGCCCGGATCGCCTCCGGCGAGTGCTCGGCGCGGTGGCGCTCCATGTCGATCGGTTCGGGGGGCGTGGTCATGCCATCGAGGTCCGGAGGGGGCGGGTCGCCCTCGATGGTGCGGGTTCCGGCGGCGGTTCGCCAGTCCGAGTTCCGCCCGCCGCGCCCCTCAGAGCTCGATCTCGACGCAGTCGACGTACGCCTCCCCGAGGTTTCCGGAGAGGTTCAGGAACCAGCACTGGAGGGCGAACTCGAGGCTCCGCTCCTTCGTCCCCTCGAAGACGGTGCGGGCGTCGTCGGCGGTCGTGCCGTCGGCGTTCAGCGTCGAGTGGACGACGCGGATCGGTCGGTCGAGGTCGACGAGGTCGTCGTTCAGGTAGAGGGTGTAGCCGAGGATGCGCGGGTCGGCGGCGACGTGGAAGGTGCTCGTCGCCCGATCGCTCGACGCCTTCACGTGCAGCGGGCGGTTCGGGTCGAACCGCTGATCGGGGTGCGAGAGCGACAGCCAGTACGCGTTCGCCTGCGCGACCGCCGCCGCCCTCCAGTCGAGAGCGGTCGGGGCGAAGCGCTTCTCGACGCGCGCGACGAACGCGTCCGTGTCGCGCCCGCCGTCGAACCCCTCGAGGTCGTACCGATGGAGGAAGCCGTCGTTCCGAGGTCGGGCGGGAGCTCGACCGACTCCTCCGCGGCGAAGGACGCCGCAGAAGAGCGTCGGAAGGTCGGCCACGAACGGGTCGACGTCCTCCGCCGCGCCGTCGAGGAACAGCCGTCCGCGGTCGACCTCGAACCGCTCGGAGACGTCGGCGAACGCGAAGAACGCGCGCTGGCGCCCCTCCTCGGAGTCCCACTCGACGTCCGGCTCTCCGTGCCGCGCGGGATCGGGAGCGACCACGAACGCGACGTCGCGGAGCGCGCGCGGCACCGTCTCGTCGAACCACGCCCGCAGGGCGCCGGACCGTCCGCGCGGCGGCAGCAGCAGGACGCACGGGGGAGACGTCTTCTCGGTGTTCCCCTCGAGGAGGCGCTTCGAACCCGGGCGCCGTTCGGGGACGCTCAGGAGGTAGCGCACGTCCATGGTCCGCCCAGCCGACAGGGAGACCTCGGCCGACCGCTCCAGCACCCTCCCGCGGGGGGGAGCGCGGCGGTCGGGGAAGATCGGCGCGGAGAGGACGAACCGGAGATCTCGAGCCGGGAGCGCGGCGACGTCGCCGAACGTGCGGATCTTCTCGAAGCCGCGGGTCATGCCCCGATGGTCCTCCTCGGCCCGCGCCCGGAAGTAGTCCGCGATCACGTCGCGCAACGCGTCGAGTCGGCGCCGGTCGACCGGAGAGGGACGCACGTCGGACGGCCCGCTCGAGGAGGCCGTCTCCGTCGAGCCCGCGGGCCGCGGCGGCGCCGGCGGACGCGTCGCCGCGGAGCGGGGGGCGATCGACGCCGGAAGCGCGGCGGGGCGCTCGAACGGCGGGAGCGGCTCCGGGTCGTCGACTTTCATGGACGCCGGGCGGGGCTCGTCGTCCGCGTCTTTCCCGCCCTCGTCCTCGCGCGGCTCGACCGCGGGGGCGACCGTCGCCGCCGCGACGACCGGCGGCGGAGTCGGCTCCGGCGGCTCGTCGCGGCCAAGGATGGCCGCCGCGCCGCCGATCAGCACGGCCGCCGCGCCGGCGACGACGGTCGCGCCCGTCCCGAGCGTCGCCTCCGGTCGGGCCAGCAACGCCGCCGCGCCGAGCCACGCCGTCCGGTCGCCGCCGTGGTGCCGGTCGAGCTCGACTCGCAGGCGGTCGATCGCGCGGGTCAGCCGGGTGTGGACCGTCGAGACCGGGACGCCGAGCCGCTTCGCGATCTTCCGGGGCGGGAGGTCGTCGAAGAACCGGAGGAGGACGACCTCGCGGTACGGCTCGTGGAGGCCGAGGACCGCGGTGACGACCGTCGCGTGGAGCTGCGCCCGCGCCACGACGTCGGACGCCGGCGGCGCGGCGCCGGCGGTCGCGGCCCCGTGCTCGCGACGCGTCCGGCGCTCGGTCCTCCGCGCCGCCTCGCGGGCGCGGTTCCGGAGGACCGTCGCGAGCCACGCGCGCGGGGAGCGCGACGCCGACTCCGGGTGGGTCAGCGCCGCGACCTCCGCGTCCTGCGCGAGGTCGTCGGCGAGGTGCTCGTCCCGGACGAGCCGACGGGCGAGGCCGCGGATCCAGCCGCTCCGCGTGAGGAGCTCCGCGGGATCCTGGGCGTGAGGGGTGCGGGGGTCGGAGGAGTGCGTGTCGTTCATGCCCCGGGGAAGGCCGCGGGACGCGGATCCTGCTCGAGGAATCCACCCCCGATCGGCGCCGGTCAGCCGGTCGGGTAGACGATGAAGTCGTCGTGGACCTCGATCACCGGGTTCGATCCCAGTGCCGGGATCGCCAGGTGCAGTTCGAGGAGGTGCTTCCGCTCGAGCTGGAGCGGGCGCGCGTTCGGATGGGTCGGCGCGCCGAGCGGGAAGGCGAGTCCCGGCGTGGTCGTCATCTCGACGTGCGTGCC
>JBICIB010000667.1:0-5041 GCA_043101415.1 Planctomycetota bacterium JB042
CAGGAACGCGTTCCCGCCGACGATGCCGTGCGAGTGGGCGTCGGGACGGATCGGCACGTCGAACGGGAAGCCCTGCGTCGGCCGATCGATCGACAGCGCCTCGACCCGCGGGACGTGGCAGTCGCCGCAGCCGGCCGCGACGTCGGGGAGCGGGTCGACCTCGTCCTGGTACTGCGAGTTCCGCCACTCGAGGTACGTCGCCTGCTCGAGGAAGCCGTGCGCGTCGAGCACGTGGCACGACCCGCAGAGGGCCGACGATCCGACGTGGTCGGACTGCACCGCCGTGTACGCGGTGTTCGACGCCATCGGTCCGGTCGCCCGAACGTCGTACGGGCCGTACAGCCGTCGCCCGGGGTGGACGTCGAACCGGCCGGTGAAGGTCGCGTGCGTGCCGAGCCCTCGGGGAGCGATCTGATGGCAGACGGCGCACGAGACGCCGTCCTCGGCCAGCGGCATCGCGTCGAGGGCCGCGACCGTGCGGAGCGGCTCGCCGGAGAGGCGGGCGGTGTGGGACGCCATCGGCGCGTGGCAACGGGTGCAGAGCTCGACGATCGCCGCCTCGTTCTCGGGGGCGCGCTCGACCTCGCGCTCGAGCTGCGCCCGGAAGTACGGGTCGCGGAAGGAGTGCGCCATCGTCGTGCCGGCCCAGGTCCCGTACGGCGTGACGTCGTTGCCGCGGGCGTCGACCAGCGAGCTCGAGTTCTTCTCGCCGCCGTGGCAGTTCGCGCACCCGTCGGAGGTCGCGAAGACGGAGTTCGCGTCCTCGGGCGGGAGCGTGTCGCGCCCCCAGACCGGCCCCGGCGGGAGGCCGGGCGGCGCTCCCTCCTCCGGCGCGGCGGGAGTCGGCGGAGAGAGCAGGAGGAGGAGGGCGAGGAGACGCATTCCGCGCACGTTACCACGGCCGTCGGAGCGTCCCTATCCTGGGACGGATGCGCGCACTCCTCGCGATCCTCCTCGCCGGGCCGGTCCTCGGCTGTTCCGCGACGTCGACTCCGTCGGGGGGCTCGGCCGAGCCGGGCGGGCGGGGAGCGTCGGCGGCGTCGGCGGTGGTCGACGCGGAGGTCGAGGTCGTCTTCCGGCGCGTCGACGACCGGAGGGTCGAGGTGTCGCTCTCCTGCGCGATCCCCGAGGACGGCGTCCTGACGCTCGTCGCCGCGGAGTCGTGGGGCGGCGTCGCGCCGTGCGCCGAGGAGATCCGCGACCTCCGGTGGTCCGGCGAGGCCGCCGACGCGGGGGCGAGCGCGCGTCCCGACCCGCACCGGTGGCGGCTCGAGGGTCCGGCGGGGAGGGTCGCGCGCGCGGTCTGGACCCTCTCCACGCCGGACGATCGCCTCGCGGTCGACTGGGGCGACCAGTACCGGCCGATCGTGACGCGGGACCTCTTTCACACCATCGGTGCGGTCGCCCTCGTCTCGCCCGAGCACCTCGAGGCCGACGCGCCGGTCCGGATCTCGCTCCGCTTCGACGGCTTCCGGGGAGAGGCGCTCTCGTCGTTCTCGCGCGGGCCGGGGCCGCACGTCGTGGAGTTGCCGTTCGACCGGTTCCGGCACGCGGTCTTCCTGGCCGGCGACGTTCGGGTCCACGAGCGCGAGATCCGGGGGGCGCCGCTCCGGGTCGGGCTGCACGGTTCGCGATGGGCGTTCCGGGACGGCCAGTTCGTCGACCTCGTCGAACGGATCGTCCGGGCGGAACGCGCGTTCTTCGCCGACTGGGACCACCCCGCGTACCTCGTGTCGCTCGTCCCGATCGGCGCCGACGCGGACCTCTCGTTCCGGTTCGGGGGGACCGGCCTGACCGAGAGCGTCGCCCTCTTCATGGCTCCGGGCGCGACCCTCGCGCCCGGGATGATCGGGGCCGCCGGCGTGCGCCGCCTGCTCGCCCACGAGTGCTTCCACCAGTGGAACGGGATCGACATCGGTCGCCAGGACCCGGAGGAGGAGGCGTACTGGTTCTCGGAGGGGTTCACCGACTTCTACGCGCGGCGGCTCCTTCATCGCGAGGGGATCGAGTCGCTCGACGGGACGCTTCGCTCCCTGAACCGCTCGATCCGGGAGTACTGGACGAGCCCGGCCCGCGCGGCGCCGAACCGGGCGATCGTCGACGGGTTCTGGACGGACGAACACCTGAAGGACCTGCCGTACCGTCGGGGGGATCTCGTGGCGCTCGTGGTCGACCAGGCGATCCGCGAGGCGTCCCGCGGCGAGCGGAGCCTCGACGACCTGATGCGTTCGCTGCACGCGGCGGCGGTCGCGGACGGGACGAGGGTCTCGACCGCGTCGCTGCTGGCCGAGATCGAGCGCCGGACCTCTCCCGACCTCGCGGCGCACCTGCGGGAGGTGGTGGTCGAAGGCGCGACCATCGAGCTGCCGGCGCGGCTGGACGAGCCGCCGTCCATCCGGACGACCCGGCCGTGGGGGGCGTTCGACCTCGGGTTCGACGTCGAGGCGTCCCGGGCGGCGCGCGCGGTGACCGGGGTCCGGCCGGGCTCGGCCGCCGCGGCCGCGGGGCTGCGCGACGGGCTGCCGCTCCACGGGCTGACCGCGTACTGGAACGACGTCGAGAAGCCGGTGGAGATCGACGTCGAGATCGACGGCGACGTGCGGCGACTGAGCTATCTTCCGGTCCGCGACCCGGTCGAGATCCCCGCCTACCGTCCCCTGGAGTCCGCCCCGTGAGCGAAGAGCAGGTTCGCGCCGTCCATCCGCACGTCGTGATCTCGAAACGGCGCTTCGCCCGCGTCTTCGGCGAGGACGGTCCGGGCGACGCGCCGGTGAAGGAGGTCCTCGAGCGGCTCGCGGCAGCGCTGGTCGAGGAGCACGGCAGCGGCGACTCCGACTGCGCCGTGCCGCTGCGCGGGCTGAAGCGGCTGTTCATGCAGGAGGCGGACGCGATCCTCGCGGCGGACGTCTCGATCGAGGACGCCCGCGAGGCGACCGCGATCGAGCACGGCTTCGACGGGTGGGACGAGGTCGAGGCGGGGTGCGACCGGCGTCTGCGGCCGGCGTTCGAGCGCGCGGCCGACATGGTCGTCGAGGGGCGTCTCGATTCGCTCCGGACCGCCCTCGACCTCGACGGCGACCTCGTCACCGACGCGTCGCCGTACGGGCACCGGTGCACCCTCCTCCACTACGTCGCGGCGAACGGGATCGAGCTGCGCCGGCAGACCTCTCCCGCAAACCTCCGGTCGATCGCCGAGCTCCTCCTCGACCGCGGCGCCCACGTCGACGCGCGCGCCGGCACGTACGGAGGCGACGCGAACCAGACGCCGCTCGCGCTGCTCGTCACGAGCGCGCACCCGGCCGAGGCGGGGGTGCAGGTCGACGTGGTGCGGCTCCTCCTGGCGAAGGGGGCGAAGCCGGACGGCGTCGACGACTCGGGGGCGCCGCTCCGGTTCGCCCTGGAGTTCGGGCACCTCGACGCGGCGCGGGCGCTGGTCGACGCCGGCGCGCGGGTGGAGGATCTCCCGGCGGCGGCGGGGCTCGGGCTGGTGCGGCAGGTGGCGCGGCTGTTCGAGGCCGCGGACGCGGCGGCGCGCGGACGGGCCCTGGTGCGGGCGGCCCAGCACGGGCGGCGGGACGTCGTCGCCTGGCTGCTCGACCGCGGCGTGCCGATCGGCGCGGCCCCCGACCGCGGCGTCACCGCGCTCCACGAGGCGGCGCACGGCGGGCACGACGAGGTCGTCGATCTCCTCCTGGCCCGGGAGGCGGACGTCGGCCGGAAGGACGCGGTGCACGACGCGACGCCGGCCGGATGGGCGGAGGCCGGCGGGCACGAGGGGCTGGCGGCGCGCCTTCGACGCTGAAGGGGGCGGCCGGCGCCCGTCACGTCGTCCGCTCGTCGAACCGGTTCTCCACCGACGTGCCGAGGATGAACGCGGCCACCGCGAGGACGCCGACCACCGTCGCCGTCGGGGACCTCGCGAGGACGGCCACCGCGCACGCGCCCGCCGCGACCACGAGCGCGACGCAGTTCCAGCGTAGGATGGAGTCGAGCTCGCGGCGAGTGCCGGTCGGGTCGGCGAGCGTCGGGCGGGTGTCGAGCGAAGAGTCCATGTGAGGTCCTTTCGGTCCGTTCGATCGGAGTCGGATCTTCGACGTCGGCGCTGAACCCGGCCTGAGGCCGGCATGAGACGGGCTTCATGTCCCGGAGAACGATTCGACCGAGGCGCGCATGAGGATCCTGGTGATCGAGGACAATCCGAAGATGGCGGCGACGATCCGGCGCGGCCTGGAAGAGCAGAGGTACGCCGTCGACGTCTGCGCCACCGGCTTCGAGGGGGAGGACGAGGCGGGGACCGGCGTCTACGACGCGATCGTTCTCGACCTGATGCTGCCGGACCGCGACGGCGTCGACGTCTGCCGGAACCTCCGCCGGCGTGGCGTGACCACTCCAATCCTGATGCTGACCGCGCTCTCGGGGACGAAGGACAAGGTCGACGGTCTCGACGCGGGCGCGGACGACTACCTCACCAAGCCGTTCGAGTTCGACGAGCTGCTGGCGCGCGTCCGCGCGCTCCTCCGTCGCGGGGAGGCGACCGAGGCGAGCACGCTCGAGTTCCACGACCTCGTGCTCGACCTGAAGAAACAGAAGGCGATCCGCGCCGGCGTCGAGGTGAAGCTCTCGTCCCGCGAGTTCGCCCTCCTCGAGTGCATGATGCGAAACGCCGAGCGCGTGCTGACGCGCACGAGCATCGTCGAGAAGGTCTGGGACATGAACTACGAGCCGGAGAGCAACGTCGTCGACGTCTACGTCTCCGCGCTCCGGAAGAAGATCGACCGGGACTTCGACGAGCCGCTCATCCACACGGTCATCGGCACCGGGTACCGCTTCGGGCGGGAGTGAGGTCGCGTGCGCCTCGGACCGTTCGTCGTCGTCGTCGCCGTGGTCGCCGCGATCGTCGCCGGCGCGCTCCTGGCGTTCGGCGTCCCCGGGACGCGGCTCGGCGTCGCGGCGTTCGCGGTGGGGGCCGGCGCGGTCGCGGCGCTCCTCGCGATGTGGCTGGTCCGGCGCGACCTGATGCAGCCCCTGGAAGAGCTCGTGA
>JBICIB010000668.1:0-6262 GCA_043101415.1 Planctomycetota bacterium JB042
GGCGTCCTGTTCGAGCGCGCGACCCACGCCGAGGACGCTCGGGCGACGCTGGCCGCGCTGCCGTTCGTGTCGGCCGAGGACGCCTCCCGGGCGCCGTACGCGGCCGGCCACCTGATGTTCGTCGAGACGAGCGGATCGCCGACCGCGGACGAGGTCGTCGCCGCGATGCGCGCCCTCGACGAGACGCCGGGCGTCCTCGCCGCCGGCCCGCGGTTCGTCCACGGGGACGAGACGTACTTCGTCACCGACGAGGTCCTCGTCCGGTGGCGCGAAGGGGTCGACGCCGCGGTCGTCGCCGACCTGGAGGTGCAGCACGGGCTGACCCGGAGCGGGACCCTCGACTATCTCGTCAATCCCGGCGTCGTCTACCGCGTTCCCGCGGGCCGGTCGCTCGACGCGATGGCGATCACGCGGGCCCTCTCCGCCACCGGCGAGGTCGAGTTCGCGCACCCCGACTTCTCGATCGTCCGGGTCCCCTGCGCCGCCACGAACGACCCGCTCTTCCCGAACCAGTGGCACCTGAACTCGACCGGCCAGAACGGCGCGAAGCCGGACGCCGACGTCAACGCGCCGGAGGCGTGGGACGTCACGCGCGGAGATCCGAACCTCGTCATCGCCGTCGTCGACACCGGCTGCGAGCTCGGCCACCCGGACCTCGCGCCGAACCTCGTCCAGGGGACCGACGTCCTGAGCGACGACTCGAACCCGCAGGCGGAGAACGGCTTCCTCGGGCTGTTCCCGGAGAACCACTCGACCTCGGTCTGCGGGATCGCGGCCGGGCGCGGCGACAACGGGATCGGCACGACCGGGGCCGCCCAGCACTGCCGGATCATGCCGATCCGGTTCCTCTCGGAGTTCCTCTTCCCCGCTCCGACGATCCAGGACGAGGCGGACGCGTTCAACTTCGCGGTCGCGAACGGCGCGGCGGTGATCAACAACTCCTGGGGTCCGCTCGGGGCGGCGGCGCTCGCGGCGTCGACGAAGGCGGCGATCGACAACGCCGTGAACAACGGCCGCGGCGGCCTCGGGACGATGGTCTTCTTCGCGGCCGGGAACTCCTCGGTGAACACCGCCGGCAACCAGTACGTCGAGTACGCCCACACCATCGCGGTCTCGTCCTCGACCGACCAGGACCTGTTCGCGAGCTACTCGAACTTCGGCGCCGGCGTCGACTTCTGCGCGCCGAGCAACGGCGGCGTGACGTCGGGGACCTGGACGACCGACCGGCTCGGCTCGACCGGGTACTCGAGCGGCGACTACACCGGCGCGTTCGGCGGGACGTCCTCGGCGTCGCCGCTCGCGGCCGGCGTCGCGCTCCTCGTCCTCTCCGCGAACCCGGCGCTCACCTGGACCGAGGCCCGGCAGATCCTGCGCGACACCGCGAAGAAGATCGACCCGGCGGGCGGAGCGTACGACGCGGGCGGCCACTCGCTGCTGTACGGCCACGGCAAGGTCGACGCGGCCGCGGCCGTCGCCGCGGCGAGCGCGACGGGGATCGCGTTCTACGGCGCGCCCTGGCCGGGGAGCGGGGGACAGATCCCGCTGATCGGCGCCGCCGGCGGCGCGGCGCAGATCGGGAACGCGGGCTTCGCGGTCACGCTGGCGAACGCGCGTCCGAGCGTCACCGCCGGTCTGCTGATCGGCTTCGCCCCGGCCAGCGTCCCGTTCGGCGGCGGGACGGTCCTCGTGAACCTCTCGCACGGGCTCGTGGTCACGTTCCCGACCGGACCGGGGTCGCTGAACGTCCCCGCGCCGATCCCGAACGACTCGAACCTCATCGGAGCGAAGGCGAACCTCCAGTGGGTCGTCGCCGATCCCGGCGCCGTCGGCGGGTACGCGATGACCGAGGGGATGGAGCTGACGTTCCAGCCCTGAGCGACGCTCCGTTCACGAGATTTTGTCGGCGTCCGCCCGGATTCCCTCTCGGCCCGGCGGACGCTCTTCTGTTGCATGTCGGGCGGTCGGAGCGCTCGACGGCGAGGGAGGAGCACGGCAGATGACCGCAGGGAACGGCAAGGCGAAGCATTCCCGCGCGCGGACGCGCCTCGCGCTGGCGCTCGGCGGCCTGCTCGCCGGGATCGGCGCGTACACCTTCGTCTACGCCGAGGGGGCCTCGTACCTCAGTCGCGACCCGCAGGCGTGCGCCAACTGCCACATCATGCAGCCGCAGTTCGACTCGTGGCAGAAGGCGAGCCACCACGGCGTCGCCACCTGCGTCGACTGTCACATCCCCGTCGGCTTCCCGCACAACCTGATCGCGAAGGCGATCAACGGCTGGAACCACTCGAAGGCGTTCACCCTCCAGAACTTCCCGGAGCCGATCCGGATCACGCCCCCGAACGCGCGGATCCTCCAGGAGAACTGCGTCCGGTGCCACGACGACCTCACCCACGGCCTCGTCCGGGGCGCGTCGACGGTCGGCGACACGATCCGCTGCACCCATTGTCACCAGTCCGCCGGCCACGGGGAACCCGTGGGACTCGGCGGTCCGTTCCGTCCCGAGGAGCTCTCCGAGTCGAACCGATGAACCGATCCCGAACCCGCGGCGCCGCCTCCACCCTCCTCCTCGTCGTCGTGGCGATCGCCATCGGCGCCGCCGGCGCGATGCTCCTCGCGAACATCGCCGAGCGAAAGGCCGAGGAACGCCACGCGACCGTCCGCCTGACCGAGGTGACCGAGGAGACGACCGACCCCGCGGTCTGGGGCGTGAACTGGCCGAAGCAGTACGACTCGTACCTGCTCACGGCGCAGTCGACGCGGACGCGGTTCGGCGGGCACGGCGGGAGCGAGGCGCTCCCCGAACAGAAGATCGAGCGCGACCCGTGGCTGAAGAGGATCTTCCTCGGCTACGCGTTCTCGATCGACTACCGGGATCGACGCGGCCACGCGTACATGCTCGAGGACCAGGAGCAGACGGAGCGCCAGAAGGTCGGGCAGTCGGGCTCGTGTCTCCATTGCCACGCCTCGGTGATGCCGGTCTATCGCTCTCTCGGCGACGGCGACGCGATGGCCGGGTTCGAGAAGACGCACGCGATGAAGTACACGGAGCTGAACGCGCTCCTCCACGAGCAGGGGCACGCCCACCCGGTGTCGTGCGTCGACTGCCACGACCCGGACTCGATGGAGATCCGGGTGACGCGGCCCGGGTTCGTCCAGGGGATCCAGGCGCTCGCCGCGGGGGAGGCCGAGGTCCCGCACCTCCCGTCGATCGATCGGTGGCGGGAGGGCCCGCGGACCGAGCCGTACGACCCGAACAAGGACGCGACCCGCCAGGAGATGCGGAGCTTCGTCTGCGGCCAGTGTCACGTCGAGTACTACTGCGCCAGCAAGTTCCCCCTGACGTTCCCCTGGAAGGAAGGGCTGACGGTCGAGGACGCGGAGCGCGTCTGGAACTCGACCGAGTTCGACGACGGCTCGCGGTTCTTCGACTACCGCCACAAGGAGACCGGCGCGGAGATCCTGAAGGCGCAGCACCCCGAGTTCGAACTCTGGAGCCAGGGGATCCACGCCCGGAGCGGCGTCTCGTGCGCGGACTGCCACATGCCGTACGTCCGCGAGGGCGCGACCAAGGTCTCCGACCATTGGGTCCGCAGCCCGCTGCTGAACGTCAACCGCGCGTGCCAGACCTGCCACCACGTCTCCGAGGAGGAGCTGAAGGCGCGGGCCGACCTGATCCAGTCGAAGAACCACGAGCTGCTCCAGAACGCCGGCGCCGCCGTGGTCGACCTGATCGACGCCATCCTGGAGGCGCGGGAGGCCGGCGCGGACGACGAGGCGCTGAAGCCGGCGCTCGAGAAGCAGCGGCAGGCGCAGTGGCGGCTCGACTTCATCGCCGCCGAGAACTCGATGGGCTTCCACGCCCCTCAGGAGGCGGCCCGCGTCCTCGGTCAGGCGGCCGACCTCGCCCGCCAGGGAGAGGTGCTCGCGATCCGCGCGAAGCCGTAGCGCCCGTCGTCACTCTCCCAGGTCGAGGTCGACCGACGCGTTCGGCTCGACGATGACCGTCCGGAGCGTGACCCAACCGGGGGCGCCCTCGTCCCCGGTCGGGTGGAACCGTACGACCTCGACCTCTCCCGCCGGCATCCGCGGCGACGTGAACGTCCCGTCCTCCTCCGGCAGGACCCGGTGGACGGCGCGCAGTCGGCCGCGGCGCGGTCCGCCCGGAGGCTCGGACCAACGGAGTTCGACCACCTTCTCCGATCCCTCCGACCGCGGGACCCCGGACCCGCGGATCGAGCCGACGGGAACGTCGACGCTCCACGCCGCCGCCCCGGCCTTGAGTTCGAGATCCTCGACCAACACCAGGGGCGCTCCGTCCGTGCGCACCTCCAGGCGGTAGCGGCCCGGCTTCGGCGCGCGGAGCCGGAACCGACCGGCGCCGTCGACCGAGGTCGAATCGACCACCTCCCCCTCCACGACGAACGACTCGAAGTCCGCGAGCGAGGCCGCCGCCCCCGCCGCCGGCCGACCGCCGAGGAGCACGACCCCTTCCAGACGTGCCTCCAGACCGCTCCGGAGGTCGAGGTCGTACCGGACCGTCGCACCCTCGACGACCTCGACGCTCCACTCGATCGGCGGGGACGGCCGGGACGAGAAGCTGACCGTGCGGCTCCGCGGGAGGATCTCCTCGTCGACGGGGAGGACCTGCCACGGCCCGGGGGCCAACCCGTCGAACCGATACCTTCCGTCCGGACCGACGCGGCGGGTCGATGGGTGCCCGTCGCCGCGGTTCAGGGCGAGGATCACGCCCGCCGGCTCGACGCCGGGAGGGACGAGCACCCGCCCCTCGATCGCGCCGCCCTCGCCGAGCCGCACCTCGAGGCCCTCCGCGCCGATCGCCCCGTCGAGGGGGAGCGGTCCGATCTCGCCGGGGGCGAAGCCGTCCTTCTCCGCCCGGACGACGACCTCGCTCCGACCGCGCAGGTGGACGACGAACGCGCCGTCCGGCCCGCTCTCCGCCGTCGCCTCCGGACTCGACTCGGTGAGCGTCCGGAGGCCGAACGTCGTGACCGTCCCGCTCGATCCATGGCGCGAGAACAGGCCGACCCTCGCGCCGGCGATCGGACCGTCCGGCCCGCGCACGACCCCTCGGATCGCCGCCAGCGGCGCGACCGTCAGGGTCAGCCTCGGCGGGAGGAGCGCCGGATCGTGCGGGCCGGAGAGAGACCGCTCGTACCCCGGCGCGTCGACGGCGAGATCGAACGGATACGTCGGCCGCGTGAACGTCGCGACTCCTCCCTCGTGCTCCGCCGCAGGGACGCTCGCGAGCGTGCTGCCGTGTCCCGAACCGTCGTACGACGCCGCGACCGAGAACCTCTCGATCGGACGTCCGTCCGGGTCGACGAGCGCCACCTCCATCGACCGCGGCTCCTCGAAGCGGAGGACGAGGTCGGTCGTCCCCGGCTCGACCTGCGGCACCACGATCGTCGCCCATCGGTCCCCGCCGCCGACCTCGAGGTCGTGCGGCGCCCGGTGCTCGACCCGGATCTCGAATCGCCCCTCCGCGTCGGCCGACGCCGCGCCGCCGGTCCCGACGTGGCCGGAGAGGAAGAACCAGGAGATCGGCGCCGCCGCCACCGGCGCCCCGTCGGGGTCGAGCACGACGCCGGCGATCCGATCCGACGCGCGGAGCGGGGTGAGTTCCAGGCGCAGCCCCGCCGACTCGCGGCCGGCCGAGACGCGCGTCGGACCGCTCGCGGCGTACGCCATCCCCTCGGCGACGGCCCAGACCCGGACCTCCCCCTCCGCCACCCCCGGGATCCGGAACGCGCCGTCCGCACCGGCGACCGCGCGCGGGGCGTGACGGTCGACCTCGGGTCCGTGCCGGCGGAGCTCTTCCGGATCCTTCCGATCGGTCACGAGCCCGGCCACGACGACCTCCGCCCCCTCGGCGGGCCGTCCCTCCGGACCGAGGACCCAGCCGGAGACCGCTCCCGCGCCGCGGAGCACGACGTCGCCGAGCCAGGTCGGGACGTCGGCCTCGACCCGGGTCGGGCGGAAGACCGGCGCGTAGCCGTCCTTGGAGAAGCGGAGCTCGACCGAGATCGAGGCGGCGCCGAGCGACTCCGGCCCGAGCGCCGCGCCGCGCCCGTCCGGTCCGGTCGTCGCGTCGAACCCGTCCCGGTCCGCGGTCACCTCCACCCCGGCGAGCGGGCGACCTCCGCCGTCGACGACCCGGAAGGAGACGCCGCGCGGACGGTCCGCGGCGGCGGCCGACGCCGCGTCGACCGGCGGCGCCGCGCCCACGCGCGCGATCGCGGCC
>JBICIB010000669.1:0-5903 GCA_043101415.1 Planctomycetota bacterium JB042
CCTCGATCGCCTCCGCCGAGCGGCCGGTGGAGAAGAGGACCGCGGCGAGCGTCTCGCGGGCGCTCACCCACCGCCGGAGCACGTCCTCGTCTTCGTCCTCCTCCGCGGCGTCGAGCCGCGCCCGGAACCGGCGGATCGCCTCCCTCGCCCTCGACTCCGCGGCGTCGACGTCGCCGAGGTCCTGGTGCAGGGACGCGGTGGCGGCGAGCGCGGCCGACGCGATCCGATCCGCGCCCGCCGTCCCGATCGCGTCGAGCCGCTCGATCGCCTCGCCGTACGCGCGCACCGCCGCCTCCGCCTCGCCCCCCTGGCCGAGCAGCTTCGCCACGGCGACGCGCAGCTCCTCGAGGCGGAGCCGCAGGGCGATCGGATCGTCCTCGGTCAGCTCGATCCGCCGGAACAGGACCGCGGCGTCCCCGAGCACCTGCTGGCGCAGCCGGACGACCTCCGGCACGACCGCGAGCTCCGGGTCGCCGACCCGCCCGATCAGCGTCTGCATCCCGTCGAGCGCCGCGTCGAGCGTCGCCCGGACCCGCTCCGCGGCGCGCGCCTGGACGGCGAGGTAGACGGCGGGGAGCGCGGTGGCGAGCACGGCCGACAGCGCGAGCGCGACGGCGGCGGCCGGACGGCGACGCGCCCACTTCCGCAGCCGGCGGATCGGGCCGGCCCGCGCCGCCTCGATCGGGCGGAGCTCCAGGACGTTGTCGAGGTCGCGCGCGAACGCCGCCGCGGAGGCGTAGCGCCGCTCGGGGGCCGGGTCCATCGCCTTCAGGCAGACCGTCTCCGCGTCCCACGGCACGTCCGGGGCCCGCCGCCGGAGGGACGGCGCGTCCCCGGAGACGATCCGCAGCTGCAGCTGCGTCACGTCGTTCTCCGGGTACGGACGCGCGAGGGCGAGGAGTTCGTACAGCGTCACGCCGAGCGCGTAGACGTCGGTCCGCTCGTCGACACGCTCCGCCTCGCCGCGCACCTGCTCCGGCGCCATGTACGCCATCGACCCGAGCGCCGATCCGGACCGCGTGATCGGCTCGGCGTCCCCCAGGCTCGCCAGCCCGAAGTCGAGCAGCAGCACGCGACCGGCCGGCGTGATCATGACGTTCGACGGCTTCACGTCGCGGTGCAGCACCCCCTGCTTGTGGGCGTGGTCGAGCGCCCGCGCGACGTCGCGCGCGATCCGGAGCATCGCCTCGGACCAGGTGCCGGCGAACGCCCCGACCGTCGGGTCGACCTCGCTCCCCGAGGCCGCGGCGATGGCGTTCGCGAGGTCCTTCCCGCGGGAGCGCCGGCCGCTCTCGACGACGCAGCGGATCACCTCCGCCAGCGACGCGCCCTCCACGCGCTCCATCGCGAAGAACGGGAGGCCGTTCTCCTCGCCGACGGCGTGGATCGCGACGATCCCCGGGTGCTTCAGCCGGGCCACCGCCTCCGCCTCGCGCCGGAACCGCTCGCGCGCGCCGGGGAAGTAGAGGTGCTCGGGGCGGACGAGCTTCAGCGCGACCCGGCGTCCGAGCGACTCCTGCTCGGCGAGATAGACCACGCCCATCCCGCCGCCGCCGAGGCAGCGGAGGAGCCGGAAGTCGCCGAGCCGCTCCGGGAACTCCCGCTCGCTCGCCGCCGGCGACTCGCCGAGCAGCCCGAGGTCGAACAGCTGCTTCAACCTCCGCCGCAGGTCGGTGGCGATCTCCGGGTGCCGGTCGCAGACGTCGTCGATCACCGCGAGACCGTCGGTCTCCACGCGGTCGAGGCACTCCTCCATCAGCTCCCGTAGGAGACGGGTCGAGTCGGCGCCGGCGGCGGGTTCGTCTTCGGGGCTCACGAGGGTGGAGTCTAAGCGTCGCGCGGCGGGTATAAGGACCTCTCCCGTCCCCTCTCCGCTCTCTCCCCGCCGAACGGAGCCGCCATGACCGTGCGGATCGCCATGTGGTCCGGCCCCCGCAACATCTCCACCGCGATGATGCGGTCGTTCGAGGCGCGCGGCGACGCCGCCGTCGACGACGAGCCGTTCTACGCCGCGTGGCTCGCCGCGACCGGCCGCGCGCATCCGGGACGCGCCGAGATCCTCGCGGCGCAGCCGACCGACCCCGACGAGGTCGCGCGGCGGCTCGTCGGGCCGGCGCCGGGCGGGAAGCCGGTCTGGTACCAGAAGCAGATGGCCCAACACCTCCTCCCCGGGACGCCCCGCGCCTGGATGGAGGAGGTGACCCACGCGTTCCTCATCCGCGAGCCCGAGGCGATGCTGACCTCGTTCATCGAGAACGTCCCGGACGTGACGCTCGAGGAGACCGGGCTCCCGCAGCAGGTCGAGCTGGTCCGCGGGATCGAGGCGCGCGGCGACACCCCGCCGATCCTCGACGCGAAGGACGTCCTGCTCGACCCGGCCCGCGCGCTCGCCGCGCTCTGCGAGCGGCTCGGGATCGCGTACACCGATCGGATGCTCGCCTGGCCGTCCGGACCGCGCGCGGCGGACGGGGTCTGGGCGAAGCACTGGTACGCGGCGGTCGAGCGCTCGACCGGCTTCCAGCCGTACCGCGAGAAGGAGGCGCGCGTGCCGCCGGCGCTCCGCCCGCTCCTCGAGGAGTGTCGCGCGCTCCACGCCGAGCTGTACGATCGCCGGCTCCTCCGCTGACCCTCCCCCGAACCGCGAGACGCGAACGATGCAGCAGAAGGCCGACCCGCGCAACGACGACATCCTCGTCTGGGTGAACGGCGCGCTCACGCACCGGGACGAGGCGCGCGTCAGCCCGTTCGACTCGGCGGTGCAGGGAGGCGACGCGGTCTGGGAGGGGTTGCGCGTCTACGCCGGCCGGATCTTCAAGCTCGAGCGGCACCTCGAACGGCTCGAGTCGTCGGCGAAGGCGCTCGCCTTCGCGGAGATCCCGTCGCGCGACGCGATCACCGCGGCGATCCGGGAGACGCTCGCCGCGAACGGGATGTCCGACGGCGTCCACATCCGCCTCACGCTGACCCGCGGCGAGAAGGTGACGTCCGGGATGGACCCACGGCTGAACCGGAAGGGGCCGACGCTGATCGTCCTCGCCGAGCACAAGGCGCCGGTCTACGACAGGGGCGGCCTGACGCTGATCACCAGCTCGGTCCGGCGCTTCCCCCCGGACGCCCTCGACCCGAACGTCCACCACGCGAACCTGATCCAGTCGATCCTCGCCAAGATCGAGGCGAACGCGGCCGGCGCCGACGACGCGCTGATGCTCGACCGGTCCGGCTTCGTCGCCGAGACGAACGCGACCCACGTCTTCTGCGTCGAGAAGGGGACGGTGAGGACGCCGCGCACGGTCGCCTGCCCGGAGGGGGTGACGCGCGAGACGGTCCTCGAGCTCTGCCACGCGCACGGCGTCCCGCACGAGGAGACCTACCTGTCGCTCACCGCGTTCTACCGCGCCGACGAGGTGTTCTGCTCGGGGACGATGGGCGAGCTCGCGGGCGTCACGACGATCGACGGCCGGACGATCGGCGACGGGACGGTCGGCCCGTGGACGACGCGGCTCTCGGAGTGGTTCTCCGCGCGGACCGCGAGCGAGGGGACGCCGGTGGCCTGATCCGCAGGAGGCCGGGTGGCGCGCGCCCCCGAGCGAGCGCGCGCACCACGCACCTCGTTCAATCGAAGACCGCCTCGAGCAGAATCTTGACGGTCTCTCCGTCCATCGTGTCGGAGAGGATCACCACGATCTCGTACGCCTCGTCGGGTGGCAGTGCGTCGAAGCTGCTGAGAACGAAGGTCTCTCCGTTGATCGACACCGAGGTCCCGGGGACCGACGAGAACGACTCCGAGGGATCAGCGAGGTGCACGCTGACGATCGACTCGGACGAGCCCGTCGGGAAAGTGACCGTCCCCACGAGCTGGGTGATGTCCTGATCGTCGTCGGCGTTGAAGACCTCGAACGCGAGGCGATCGAGCCACATGGTCGCGATGGCGTGATGCGCCGCATCTTCGCTCGGGGTCGGGCGATAGACCACGAGAGTGTTGGCGTGGGCCGCCGAGTTCTTCGGCTTGTCGGCCAGCGAGGGAGTCACCGTGACCTCCACGTCCGCCGCGGTTCCCGGCGAGACCATCCCGATGCTCAACCCCGCAGACGCGTCTCCCGCGATGCCGCCGCCCGGCATGGTCGTTCCGCCGAAGGACGCGACCTCGCCCGTCTCGGCCGGATTCTCCGGAGGGTTCGGCTCGGTCTCGGGCTGCCCACCATTCGTGACGGTGATCTTCCCGACGTTCGGCGGCGTCCCCGTCGAACCCTTGCGACGCACTTCGATCGTCAGGTCCTTGATCACCTGGCCGGTCCCGAGGTCGTTCTTGATCGTGCCGACCATGTCTCCTGCCCCGGTGGTCGGGATGGCGGCCGTGCTCACCGTCACCGTCTTCGTTCCTCCTTTCAGCTCGATCGTCCCGAGTGCGACCTGGGCCTCGGCCGTAGTGACGGCCGAACCGACGACGGACAACAGAATCGCGAGACTTCTCATGAATCCCTCTTCTCCCGGAGCTTCTCCCGTGGTGACGATCCGCAACCGATCGCCCCATCCGCGCTCCGATCGCAGGATACCCCCCCCCCACGGGACCGAGTCCACTCCCCTCGAATCGTGAAGCCGTCAGGCCTCCTCGCGGTCCCCGCCGGTCGCCTCCACCAGCAGCCGCGTCAGCCGGAACGACTCCTCCGGCGTCCAACGGTCGAGCCTTCGCTCGGCGGAGCGGAGGACGTCCGCGAGGCGGCGATCGCGCGCGGCGCCGTCCGGCGCGAGGACGTGGACGACGGCGTGCATCGGCACGACGCGCTCGGCGAACAGGAGGCTCGCCAGCGGATCGGGACGGGCGCTCCCGAGGAGGCGGACCAGCGTCTTCAACCGCGCCGGCGTCACGCGGTCCGGCGCGTCGAGCGTCGTCGCGAGGTGGCGGACGCGCGCGTCGGCGGACGGCCACGGCGTCCCGAGCGCGCGGCGCCGCGCCCGCTCGCGCGGGTCGTCCTGCGGCGGGATCGGCGCGATCTCCCACGGCGACGCGGCGACCGGGCGCGGGACCCCGTCGTCGACCGCGAGCCAGGGGCCTTCGGCCGACGGTTCGAGCAGGCCGACGCCGTCCTCGACCGGCGCCTCGTCCGCGGCGTAGCGGAACCGGCGCGCGCCGAGCGGGACGAACCGGGGCGCCCCCCCGTCGCCGCGTTCGACGTCGACGCCGTGCTCGACGATCAGCGTCCGCGCCCCCTCCGGACGGAGCTCGCGCGCGTCCCAGGCGCAGAGCCGGGCGCGCGCGGCGACGGCGAGGATCGCGGCCCGCACGGCGCGTTCGGTCGGCGGCACGCGCGCCGGGTCGCGGAGCACGTCGACCGTCCCCGGGTCGGCGAGACGCAGGAGGTCGCCCAGGGCCTCCGCCGCGGGGTCGTCCGCCGGCGCGTCGCCGAGGAGCGCCTCCAGCGCGGGCTCCGCGGCGAGGCGCGGCCCGAGTCCGTTCTCGACCGGGCGGAGCGTCGTCGTGAACCGGAGCCGGGGCGAGGCGTCCTCCGCCTCCGCCTCCGCCGTCCCGTCCGCCGGATGGGGCGGCGCGACGTCGAGGCGCGGCGCGGCGAGCCCGAACGGGGAGCGCTCGAGGCGGACGACCTCCGCGCCGCCGGAGTCCGCCGCCGGAACCTCGACCCCGATCGTCTGGCGCAGCCACTCCATCCGGTCCACCCGCCGGACAGGCTACGTCCCGCGGACGGGAATTCCAGCCGCGAAGCGCGCGGCGGTCCGGACGGTGCCGAAGTGGACGTCGACCGTGTCGTCGACGACGCGGGAATACCCGCCGGCCATGGTGACGGCGACGGGGAGGCCGGCCTCGCCGAGCCGCTCGAGCACGCGGGCGTCCCGCTCCAGCAGCCCCGCCTTCGAGAGCGCGAGCCGGCCGAACCGGTCGCCGGCGA
>JBICIB010000670.1:0-3860 GCA_043101415.1 Planctomycetota bacterium JB042
GGGTGATCAATCCGACGGTCATCAGGAACGACGTCGTCTTTCCCGCGCCGTTCGGGCCGAGGAGGCCGACGATCTCCGCGTCGCCGACGTGGAACGACACGCCGTCGACGACGGTCCGCGTCCCGTAGATCTTGACGAGTTCCTCGACCTGGAGGAGGTGCTCCGCCTTCCCCTCCGGCCTCTCGGCGGCGGCGTCGGTCATCGAATGAGCTTCCACCGGAAGTGGGGGTAGATCGGCCAGAAGACCGCGATCGCCTTGCCGAGGAGGAGGTTCCGCGGCACGAACGAGAACGCTTGGGTGTCGGTCGAGTAGACGACCGGCGCGGGCCCGTTCCGGGTCCGGTACCGCTCGCCGTAGACGTCGACGAAATCTCGCTTCGACCGGTCGTGGACGTCGCCCCGTTCGCGGTACGTCTCGCGACCGTCGGGGAGCTCGACGCGCTGCGCCCGCCACATCCGCCCGTCGCTGGAGTTCTGGGTGTTGTCGCCGAGCACGAGGAGCGCGTCGTCGGGGACCGAGAACGTCTGCTGCCGGCTCCCGTTCATCGCGAGGTAGTGGATGTCGCGCCGGACCTCCAGCTCCTCGATCGCCGCGCCGCCGCCGCGCGTCTCGAACGCGACCTCGTTGGTCGATCCGCGCAGAGGCGGGTACCGCGGGCCGTCGCCGTCGCCGCCGCTCGCGTCTCCGTCGTGATCGACCTCGTAGGCGAACGAGAGGACCCGATCGCCGTCGACCTCGAGCACCAGCTCCTGGTCGACGTGGAAGAACGCCACGTCGGTGGCTCGATCCGCCTTGAGGAACGCGCGATCGACCTCGGCGACCCGGACCGGGAAGGCGTCGGTCACCGCGACCAAGGCGTCGCCCGACGCGTCGCGGTACCCCATCTCGAGGCGGGTCGGACCGTCGCCGACCGGCAGGACGGCGCGACGTTCGATGTTGTCCGCGAAGACGGAGAGGACGATCTCCCGCGTCCCCTCGGCGGGCGTGACCGCGGCGGCGAGCGAGAGGTCGGAGACCGTCTCGGCGCCGCCCTCCGGGACGTGGAACGGCGTGCCGATCCCCCAGTCCGGGTCGTACCCGTCGAGGTAGCGATCGCGGATCGGCTCGCCTCGCCCGTACCGGATCCTCGTGTCCGCGGAGAGGACCACCTCGTCGCCGTCGACGTCGTGGCTCCCATGCACGACCTGGAAGCGATCGTCGAAGCGCTCCCCGTCGCGACCGGAGGGGTAGATCGTCTTCAGGACCGAGTCGCGGACCCCGTCCGGTTTGCGCGCGACGCGCCAGGGCGTCCGGCGGCCGTCCGGACCGTCGTGAGCGGTGAAGACGTCGCCGTGGGTGATCATCACGTGCTCGCCGGGGAGGCCGAGGAGCCGCTTGATGTAGTTCTTGCTCCGATCGAGCGGGTACTTGAAGACGATGACGTCGTACCGCTCCGGTTCGTCGATCAGGTACGAGAACTTGTTGACGAGCACGCGATCGAAGATCCCCTGTTCGTCGTTCCCCAGGATCGTCGGCTGCATCGAGCCGGTGGGGATCTTGTACGCCTCGATCAGGAAGTGCTTCAGGATCAGCGCCATCACCACGGCGATGGCGAGACACTCGACGTTCTCGGCCACCGCCCGGCCGCGTCCGAGCCCGATCGACCAGCCGCACCAGGCCGAGAGACCGATGCCGAGGTAGCGTCCGTAGTGCCAGAGGACCGTCCCCTTCGACTCGTCGTCGAGCACCAGGTGGAGGAACCCGATCAGCACCGCGCCGAAGACGGCGCCGCCGAGGAGGTACCTCGGCGCCGCCGCGCGCTGGGCGGCGGTCGGTTCGGGCGGGGCGGCCTTCTTCGGCTTCCGCGGCTCGGCGGTCTGGCTCATGGACGGCTCCGGGTCCGCAGGATAGCGACCTCGACCGGCGGATCGAGGCCGGCGTTTCGACGCCGCGCGAGACCCTCCTCGCGCGGCTCAGCCGTCCTCGCCGCGCTGGACGCCGAGGACCGAGAGGAACGCGTTCTGCGGGATCTCGACGTTCCCGACCATCTTCATCCGCTTCTTCCCCTCCTTCTGCTTCTCGAGGAGCTTCCGCTTCCGCGTGATGTCGCCGCCGTAGCACTTGGCGGTCACCTGCTTGCGGAGCGCCTTGATGCTCTCGCGGGCGATGATCTTCCCGCCGATCGCCGCCTGCAGCGCGACCTCGAACATGTGGCGGGGGATGTGCTTCCGCAGCACCTGGAGGACCTTGCGGCCCCGCTGCTCGGCGTTCTCCCGGTGGACGATCATCGACAGGGCGTCGACCTCCTGCCCGGAGACGAGGATCCGCATCTTCACGAGCTTCGCCTCGCGGAAGCCGAGGACCTCGTAGTCCATCGTCCCGTAGCCACGGGTGAGCGACTTCAGCTTGTCGTAGAAGTCGAACACGATCTCCGAGAGCGGCACCTCGAACGAGAGGAGGACGCGGGTCTCGCTGACGTACTCCTGGTTCAGGAACTTCCCGCGGCGGTCGATCGCGAGGGTCATCAGGCCTCCGACGAACTCGGAGGGCGCGATGATGTCGAGGCGGACGATCGGCTCGCGGAACAGCTCGATCACCGCCGCGTCGGGGAGCGTGGCGGGGGAGTCGATGTTCAGGGTCTCGCCCGAGCTCGTGACGATCTCGTACGTCACGTTCGGCGCCGTCTGCACGATGTCGACGTTCGACTCGCGCTCGAGCCGCTCCTGGACGATCTCCATGTGCAGCAGCCCGAGGAACCCGCACCGGAACCCGAAGCCGAGCGCCTCCGACGACTCGGGGGCGAACGAGAACGACGCGTCGTTCAGGGCGAGCTTCTCGAGCGCCTTCCGGAGCGCGTCGAAGTCCTTGTTCTGCACCGGGTAGATCCCGCAGAACACCATGTGCTGCGGCGCCTGGTAGCCCGGGAGCGCCTCGACGGTGGAGGCCTCCTTGTCGAGGCAGATCGTGTCTCCGACCCGCACGTCCGAGAGGGTCTTGATGCTGGCGATCATGTAGCCGACCTCGCCGACGCCGAGCGCGTCCCGGCGCTCGAGCTTGCGCGGCGAGAAGACGCCGACCTCCAGCACCTCGTAGGTCGAGCCGACCCCCTTCATGCGGATCTTGTCCCCGCGGCGGATCGACCCGTCGATCACGCGCAGGTGGACGATCACCCCGCGGAAGTCGTCGAACACCGAGTCGAAGATCAGCGCGCGGAGCTTCCCCTCCGGATCGCCCTGCGGGGGCGGGATCTCCTGGACGATCCGCTCGAGGATCGTGTCGACGCCGACCCCGGTCTTCGCGCTGGCCCGGATCGCGCGCTCCTTCTCGATGAGGAGGATCGTCTCGATCTCCTCCTCGATCTCGACCGGACGCGCCGTCGCGAGGTCGATCTTGTTGATCACCGGGATCAGCGTCAGGTCGCACTTCTCGGCGAGGTGCGTGTTCGCGACGGTCTGCGCCTCGATCCCCTGCGCGGCGTCGATCAGGAGGAGCGCGCCCTCGCACGCCTGCAGCGCCTTCGACACCTCGTAGGAGAAGTCGACGTGGCCCGGCGTGTCGATGAGGTTGAGGGTGTACTCCTTCCTGTCGGCGGAGCGGTACGTCATCGTCACCGCCTTCGCCTTGATCGTGATGCCGCGCTCGCGCTCGAGGTCCATCCCGTCGAGCATCTGCTCCTCGAGCGCCTCCTTCCGCACCGTCCCGGTCGCCTCCAGGAAGCGGTCCGCGAGCGTCGACTTCCCGTGGTCGATGTGCGCGATGATGCTGAAGTTCCGGATCCGGCTCGGGTCCACGTCAGGCCTCCAGTTCCCGGAGGCGCGGCGCGAGCGCGGCGAGCGCCCGCCGAGAAGGACGCCGTGAGCCACCGCGGGCGGGCGCTCGC
>JBICIB010000671.1:0-4725 GCA_043101415.1 Planctomycetota bacterium JB042
CGAAGTTCGTCTGCGACGGCCCGGCGCCGTTCCCCTGCGGCCCGACGTTCGCGACCGAGGTGATCGCCGCCGAGCCGGGGACGAACCAGGGGAGCAGCCAGGACCCGACCGACGCGCTCGGCGACACCGACTCGGACTACTACTCGCTCGGGGACGGCGGCTGCCTGACGCTCGGCTTCGGCGCGCCGTTCTCGACGACCGGCGACGCGGCGCCGGACCTCCAGATCGACGAGTGGAACCTCGTCGACTGCTACACGGTCCTCGTCGAGCCGCTCGACGCCGCGACCGTCTTCGCCCTCGAGGACGCGGGCTTCACCGAGGACGCGCCGGGCTCCGGCCTGTACGCGATCTTCAGCGGCTGCAGCGACCAGCAGATCGACATCGACTCCCTCGTCCCGGGCCACGGCCCGGCCGAGCTGGCGTTCGGCAGCGTGAGGATCTGCGACGACAACGACGGCTCGAACGGCGCCGAGGTCGTCCGGGTGTTCGCCGAGGAGGTCTGCCCCGGCCTGATCGCCAAGCTCGGCGACCGGGTCTGGGTCGACATCGACCGCGACGGCCTGCAGGACGACGGGGAGGCCGGCCTCCCGAACGTCCCGGTCACGCTGCGCGACGCGGCGACCGACGCGATCGTCGACGAGACGACGACCGACGCGGACGGCCTCTACCTCTTCTGCGCGAAGCCGGGGTCGTACGTGGTCGAGTTCACGATCGACGACGAGGACTTCTCGTTCACGACGCGCGAGGCGGGCGGCGACCCGGAGGTCGACAGCGACCCCGACGAGTCGACCGGTCGCACCGACCCGGTCACCCTCGACCCGGGCCAGGTCCGACTCGACATCGACGCGGGCGTGGTGATCGACGACTGCGTCGGCACGTCGCTGGTCGACACGGACTTCCCGGCCTGCGTGAACTTCGACGACCCGGTGCTCACGGCGACCGTCCCGAACCTCGGCTCGGACTGGACGCTGACCATGACCAGCAACCATCCGAACTCCCTCTACTTCGTGTGGGGTTCGATCGGTCCGCCGGTCGAGGTCGTGATCCCCGGCTCGCTCTGCTCGATCTGGGTCGACCCGTTCAAGGTCCAGACCCTGATGACCGGCACGACCGACGCCAACGGCGGCTTCGAGATCACCGAGTCGATCCCGGTGATCACCGACTGGATCGGCGCCGAGCTGACCTTCGTGGCCCGGGTCTGCGACCCGACGACGCAGGGTCCGATCCTCGGGTTCCCGGACTTCTTCTCGAACTCGCTCCACATCAAGCTCGGCTGCCCGTGAGCGCGTAGCGCTCGAACCGAGCCCCGACGAAGGAGGGCCGGACCCGAGCGATCGGGGCCGGCCCTCCTCTTCTTCGAGCCGTCCGCGGAGTCGGTCCGCGCGGCTCGGATCAGTTCGTCGCCTCGAGCGTCTTCGCCAGCGCCAGCACGCCGAACGCCGTGCCGTACGCCTTCGTGTTGTGCGCGATCCAGAAGTCCCACATCGAACCGTCGTCCTGCTGGCACTTCAGCACCTCGCGGCGCAGACGCACGGCCCATCCCGGGCGACGCGAGTCGCGCGTCTCCAGCAGCGCGCAGCCGGCGTAGTAGTGTCCGAAGAGGTAGAAGTACGCCGCGTTCGCGTAGTACGCCTCGTGCGGGATCGGCTTGTTCCGGGCCACCTCGAGGAACTTGTGGTGGCGGAAGAACTGCTCGAGCCCCTCCTCGACCGCGCCGTCGGGGAGCTCGGCGCCCGCCCGCCGCAACGCGACGTTCCCGACCTGGATCCGGCCGAGGGAGCCCTTCACCTGGTTGATCGACTCGAGGCGGAAGTGACGCGGGACGGCGCTGACGTCGTAGTCGTACGCGCCGTTCGGAAGCCGGGCGCGCGAGACCGCGCGGACGGCGGCGGCGAGCACCTTCTCGTCGACCGGGACGCCCGCCGCCTTCGCGTCGAGCAGCGCCAGCACGCCGGCCGCGGTGGTGAACGACGTCGCCCAGTCCGGCCGCCAGTGGGCGTTCGGATCGGCGTAGTACCCCCAGCCGCCGCGCGGCGACTGGTACTCCTTCAGGCCGTCCGCCATCCGCCGCGCCGCGTCCCGCCACCCCTCCTTCGCCGCTTCGTCGAACGACGGGTGGCGGAGCGCGCCGGCGAACGCGAACAGGCCGTAGATCAACCCCCAGTTGTTGTCGAGGTCCCACTCCGCCGGCCGGACGAGCTCGGCGTGCGCGGAGAGCCAGTCGAGGCCGCGCGCGGTCGCGGCCCGCGCCTCGTCCGGCCCGAGCTCGAGGAGCGCGCGACAGGCGAGCCCGGTCGTGCCGACCTGCCAGGTGTGATACGTGGCGGGGTTGGCGAACGACGACGTGAACGTGACGTTCCGCGTCCCGCCCCACGAGCCGTCCTCGTTCTGCGACTCGAGGAGGTACCGGAGCCCCTTCGCGATCCCCGCCTCCGCCTCCTCCGCCGTCGGCCCGTCCGGGGGCGGGGGGACGGCGGGCGACGACTCCGGAGCGACGAGCGCGGCCGCGAGGAGGAACGCCGCGGTCACCATTCCCGCGCCTCGCCGGCCGGCGACGTGGCGGGCGCCGGGGTGGTCTCGGCCGCTCCCCCCGTCTCCTCTCGCTCCGCCGCCGGGACCTCCGCCGCGGCGATCTTCTCCCGCAGGCGGACGACCTCCTCGCGCGCCTTCATCAGCGCGATCTCCCGGCCGAGCTCGCCGCTCTGCGCCTCGAGCTTCGCCTTCTCCAGCGCGAAGCGCTTCCGATCGAGGTCGAGCGCCAGCTTCTTCCGCTCGAGCGGGAGCGTGTGGTTCACCAGCGCGTCGAACTCGCTCGCCTGCAGATCGATCCGGGCGGAGGCCCGTTCGGCGTTGCGCCGCCCGCGGGCGACCACGAACTCGGCGGTCAGGTCGTTCAGGTCCTGCTCCCGGTACATCAGCTCGATCTGCTTCAGCTCGTCGGCCGCCTCGGTCGCGCGATCCTTCACCTGCCGGAGCTCCAGCTCCGCCTTCGTCCGCCGGTGGACCGCGTCGAGCTCGACGAAGTCCTCGAGGCGCGCCTTCGCCAGCTCGAGTTCGGTCGCCGCGTGCTCGACGCCGGCGAGGGCCGACAGTCGCGACACCTCGGCGTCGACCTTCGCCTGGGCGAGCTTCTGCTCGGCGACGGCGAGGTCGTGCCGCAGGTGGCGGACGTTCGGCGGCGGCGCCTCGTCCCCCGCGCGGGCGGCCGGGACGAGGAGGACGGTCGTGGCGAAGAGGGCGGCGAGGTTCACGGGAGCGCTCCGGTTCGAGGGGTGCGGCGCCGGGCATCGTAGCGGACGGCGCGGCGGGTCGGCGGGTCGGCTACGCTGTCCCCCCTCATGCCACGCACGACGACGCCGCCGCCCTCCCTCGCCCTCCTGTTCGCGTTCGCGGTCCTCGGCCCCGCCTGCTCCGACGGCGGGCCGCCGCGACCGTCGATCGTGCTGATCACGCTCGACACGACCCGCGCGGACCATCTCGGCTGCTACGGCTATCGCCGGGCGACGTCGCCGCGGATCGACGCCCTGGCGCGCGAGAGCACGGTCTACGAGCGGGCGACGGCGGTGACGAGCTGGACCCTGCCGACCCACGCCTCGATGTTCACCGGGAAGCTGCCGACCAGCCACGGCGCCCGGTACGACGCCGAGGGGCCGTTCGACCTGTCGAAGGCGATCGGCGACGGGTTCGAGGGGTTCCGGGCGCGGGGGATCGACGACCGCGAACGGACGCTCGCCGCGATCCTGGGCGAGGCGGGGTATCGGACGGGGGCGGCGGTCGCCGGACCGTGGCTCCTCTCGGTCTTCGGCCTCGCGCAGGGGTTCGATTCGTACGACGACTCGGGGATCGACCACATCAACGGCCGCCGCGCCGACTCGATCACCGACGCGGGGCTCGCGTTCGTCGACGAGGCGAACGACGACGACGCGCCGTTCTTCCTCTTCCTGAACTACTTCGACGCGCACGCGCCGTACGTCCCGCCGGGCGAGAGGTACGCGCGCCTCTTCGCCCCCGGGCCGCTGACCCGCGAGAACGTCGGGAAGCCGGAGTTCCAGGTCGCGCTGTACGACGCCGAGATCGCGTTCATGGACGAGCACGTCGGCCGGCTGCTCGACGGCCTGAAGGAGCGCGGGCTGTACGACGACGCGTGGATCTTCGTGACCGCCGACCACGGCGAGCTCCTGTGGGAGATCGGCGGCCTGAGCGGGCACGGGATCTCGTTGAGCGAGCCGGAGATCCACGTCCCGCTGATCGTCAAGGCGCCCGGCGGCGCCGCGGCCGGCCGCGAGGCGCGGCGCGTCGACCAGACCGACCTCCTCCCGACGATCCTCGAGCACCTCGAGCTGCCGCTCCCCGAGGGCGTCCAGGGGCACCCGCTCGCCCGCGTCGCCCATCCGATCGTTTCCGAGTTCCACCCCCTCCCGCCGTGGAACGACTCCGGCGACTGGGAGGCGCTCTACCACGGCGACCTGAAGTACGTCTGGAACAGCGCCGGCCAGGGATACCTCGCCGACGTCGCCGCCGACCCGTTCGAGAAGAGGGACCTCCGCGGCGAGCGCGCCGAGATCGCGCAGAAGATGGAGACGCTCCTGAAGAAGTACCTCGCCTCCCTCCCCCGCCCGGGGAAGGCGGGGCCGGTGAAGGAGCTCGACGAGGAGACGCTCCGGGCGCTGAAGGGGCTCGGGTACACGGGGGACGGGAAGTAGGGGGAGCGGCCGGCGGGGCCGC
>JBICIB010000672.1:0-3389 GCA_043101415.1 Planctomycetota bacterium JB042
GTGCCGCTCCCCCAGTGGCCGCCGTACCCGGCGCTGCTCGCCACGCCGAAGCAGCCGGGCATCGACTCGAGGTCGGACAGCCGCGCGGTGACGTTCACCGTCCCCGCCTTCGGCGCCCGGAACCGGATCTCGAGGAACTCGGTGCAGCCGCCGAGGCAGTTCGTCCACCCCGGCCGCCCCACGATCTTCCCGCCGAGCCGACCGATCGTCGGCGACTGCCCGCCCGTGTCGTGCGGCGTCTTCGCCCAGGCCTGGTACGCGAACTGCCCGTGCACCGGGTTCCACTGGATCGGGATGTACGAGTCGAGCAGGGAGGTGCCGCTCTTCCGGTACGACCAGAGGTCGCTCGACTGGTTCGACGTGGTCGAGAACCCGTCGGCGAGGGTGTACGTCTGGGCGGCGGCGAGCGGCGCGGTGAGGACGAGGGCCGCGGCGAGCGCGGCGCGACGGACGATCCGGACGAGCATCGAGAGTTCTCCTCGAGGAGTCGGGGTGAAGGGATGGGGAGAGCGGATCGGTGCCGTTCTCCTTCCGCGTCTCACGACGAGGAGGTCGTGCGCCCGCCAGGAAAGTGTCGAGGGGGCGGAGGAGGGGGAGGTCGAACCTTCGATTTCGCGGCGTCGAGGACGATCGGGAGCCGGGGACCGGACGCCGGGAAACGGGAGGGGGAGAGGAAGACCGGGTCACGGAAAACCGGGATCGCGGAAAGCCGGGTCACGGGAATGGGAACCGGAGACGGGGCGGACGGAAAACCGGGATCGCGCGGCCCGGTGTCCGGCACCCGGTCCCCGGTCCCCTTGCCCGGCTTCCCGGTCTTCCGGTTTTCCGGCCGCCCCCGACCCGGTCTTCCCCTCCCTCTCCCGTTTCCCGGCGTCCGGTCCCCGGTCATCCGGTCACCCCGTTTGATCTAGACTCTCAGGTTCGAACGGGGAGTCCCGAGGGAGAACGGGTGACCGACCGCAGCGCGCACGCTTCGATCCGCGGCTATCTCTTTCAAGCCTGGGTCACCGTCCGCCGGTGGCTCGACCTGGCGGACGGCGAGCGGCTCGTCTGCGAAGGGGCGGAGGACATCGACCTCGTCGCCCCGGACGGGACGCTGACGTTCGAGCAGGTGAAGGACTACTCCGAGAAGCTCCGTCTCTCGACGCGGTCGGTGAAGCGGTGCCTCTCCGAGTACGTCGACGCGTTCGTCGCCGCGGCGGGAGAGGAGCGCGAGGCACGACTCGTCATCACGACGACGGCGCCAGCGGAGGACGGGTTCGACCCGGATGACGGCGAGAAGACGAAGGCGCGACTCCTGGCCGTCCTCGGCGCGGGCCACGCCGGCCTCGCCGCGCTCGACGCCGGTGACCACTGGCCGGCGTTCCTCGCGTCGATCACGTGGTGCTTCGACGCGCCCAACGTCGACGGCCAGCGGCGTGCGATCGAGGAGGCGCTGACGTCTCGGAGCGCGGCCGGCCCGGTCGGCCTCCTCGCCGACCGGCTCCTCGCCGAGGTGTTCCGCGCCTCGAGCCGGAAGGACCCGCTCGAGCGGACCCTCACGCCGGACGACCGCGAGCGGATCGTCGCCACGGCGGCGAACGAGCTCGTCGCCTGGTCCGCCCAGGACGGTCTCGGCCGGGTCGTCCGGCACCTCCGGACACGAGACCTCGAGGACGACGTCGTCCGCCGCCTCGACTTCGGGATCGCCGAGGCCCCGAGCCACCGGCCGAGCCACCTCCTGAACGCGCGGTACGCCGTCGTCGACTTCGTCGGCCGCGAAGAGCAGCTCGCCGCGCTCGCGAAGTGGCGCGACACGGAACGGCGCGGCGGCGCGTTCCTGGTCCTCGGCGCCGGCGGGAGCGGGAAGACCCGCCTCCTGTTCGAGCTCGCCCGCCGCTCCCGCGACCACGGCTGGATCGCCGGCTTCCTCCGCTCGGGAGTCTCGCCCGACGAGATCCCCGCCCTCTTCCGCGGCGAGCGCGACCGGCTCCTCGTCGTCGACTACGCCGCCGGCCGCGAGCCGATCGTCCGGAAGCTCCTCCAGACCCTCGACGGCCACGAGGCGACGGACGGTCCGCGCGTTCGCGTCGTCTTGGTGGCGCGGGAGCAGGGGGAGTGGTGGAAGCTGCTCGAGGACGACACCGAGTTCGGGCACGTCGCGCTCGGCGCCCCGATCCGGGAGCTCGACTCGCTCCCCGCCGACCGGAACTCCCTGTTCGACGAGGCGGCGGCCCGGTTCGCCGCCACGCTCGACGTCCGGATCTTGGCCGAGCGCCCCGACCTCGCTCGTGAGCATTTCGATCGGATCCTCTACGTCCAGTTCGCCGCCCTCGCCGCCGTCCTCGGCGAGACCCTCTCCGATCCACGGGAGCTGCTGGAGGCGATCCTCCGCCACGAGCGGAACCACTGGGTCCGCACGCACCGCGACCAGTTCGCCTCCGCCGCCGACGCGAAGACGGCCGACGAGCTGACGGAGAGCCTCCTCGCGTTTGCCACTCTCGTCGGAGGCCTCACGAGCGAAGCAGAGGCCCGCGCCGTCGTCCCCCACCTCGTCGACGGCAGCCCGGAGGACGGGATCGTCCGGCAGGCGCTCCGCACGCTCCGCGGCCAGTACGCTCCCGCGAACGGTGACGGCTCCATCGGTCCGCTCCAGCCCGACCTCCTCGGCGAGCACCTCGTCGACGGGACGTTCCGCGAGCGGCCGGAGGCGCTCGACGTCGCTTTCTCGCCGGAGCACGAGTCGTGGTGGAGGCCCGCCCTCCTGATCCTCGACCGGATCGCCGCGCAGCCCGGGGCGAAGGATGGCGACTCCCTGCTGACGCGAGTCCTCGACCGTCACGCCCTCCGCCTCGCCGAAACCGCCGTCGAAGTCGCTCTGGAGAGCGGCGGCCCGATCGTGGCTGCCCTTCGGGCCCTTCTCCAGCGATCCGAGGCGAGCGCCATCGCGGACGCCATCGAGCGGCACGTCCCTCACCAGACCGTCCTCCTGGCCGACCTCGCCGCTCTCGCCGCGGACATCGTCCTCGATCACGCTCCGGAGGTTCCGGAAACGGACGACGACAAGGAGTTGAGAGCCCTCGCCTTCGGCCGCGCCTCGAACCGTTACCATGGGTTGGGTGGTCGGGAGAAGGCGCTCGCCGCCATCGAGGAGGCGGTCGCGCTCTACCGCGCGCTCGCCGAGGCCCGCCCCGACGCGTTCACCCCCGACCTCGCGACCTCCCTGAACAACCTGGGCGGCCGCCTCTCCGACCTCGGCCGGCGGGAAGAGGCGCTCGCCGCGATCGAGGAGGCGGTCGCGCTCTACCGCGCGCTCGCCGAGGCCCGCCCCGACGCGTTCACCCCCGACTTCGCGATGTCCCTGAACAACCTGAGCGGCCGCCTCTCCGCCCTCGGCCGGCGGGAAGAGG
>JBICIB010000673.1:0-5161 GCA_043101415.1 Planctomycetota bacterium JB042
TCCGCACCCGCGGTGTCCCCCTGCGACTCGCGGATCATCGCGGCCGGGAGGACGACGCCCGGGGCGTCCGGAGCGAGGTGGAGCGCCCGCTCGACCTCGACCTGCGCCTCCTCCTCCCGCCCGAGGCGTTGGAGGATCTCGGCGCGCATCATGTGGGGTCGCGGGTCCTCGGGCGCCAGCGCCACGGCGCGGTCGGCGTGGACGAGCGCCCGCCCGGGGTCGCGATCGATCCACCCGGCGGCGGTGCGCGCCTCGCGCTCCGCCTCCGCGACGTAGCTCAAGGCGCCGCACCCCGCGAAGCAGAGAGCGGCGCCCAGAGCAGCCCCCGCGAGGGGGAAGCGGACGGTGCGGATCAGCGCTGACCCCAGTGCTCGAGCGTGTACTCGTAGTGCGGGAGGTTGTACTTCTCCCGCAGGCGGGCCCGCGTGTCGTCGTCGGCGATGTCCATCTCCGGCGAGAACGGATCGACGTAGATCGACGGGAAGCCGAAGAAGCCGACGATGAAGTCGACCGCCTCGAACGGCGAGGCGTTCACGTTCGCGCCGAGCCAGGCGAGGTGGACGCCGCCGCCCACGTCGCTCCAGTGGCGATCGTGGTTCGACAGGTAGTCCGGACCCTCGTAGGCGAACTCGTGCTCGAAGAGCGTCGAGGTCCCCCAGATCGGCACCCGGTGGATGTCGACCCAGTAGAGGTTGAAGCCGGCCGCGAGGCCGCCCTCGACCCGGTCGTCGCTCCACGCGCCGTACGCACGCTTCAGCATGCCCCAGCGGAGGCCGTGGTTCAGGTAGCCGCCGCCCGCCTGGAGCCACTTGGTGGCGTGGACGTTGGCGAGCCAGCCGTCCCCGAACGAGAGGTCGAACTGGACGATGTCGGCGAGGTCGAGGAACCGGTCCTTGAGCCAGATCCCCGTCTTCTCGCTGCCCGTCCACTCGTTGATCTCGCGCGAGTACTCCTCGAACTCGGGGGACGAGGTGAACTTGTGCGACTGCTGGCAGCCGGTCGAACCGAGCAGGACGACGGCGCCGAGGCCGAGAAGGATGTTCTTCATGGTCTTTCCTTGTCCCTTCTCAGTGCTGGGTGCCGTGGGTGCCGCCCCAGGCTCCGCCGAACGATCCGGTCTCGGGGCCGCGGTACGGCTCGTGATCCCACTCGCCGCCCTCGACTTCGCTGTGCGCGCCGTAGGTGGTCGGCCAGATGGTCGGCCAGAGCGAGTAGGAGTTGTTGCGGAACCGGTTCAGGTGGTCGTCGTAGATCGACAGCCGCGTGTCGTCGTCGGCCATGTCGTAGCCGATGTCCCACGGCATGTCGCTGCCGGCGATCCAGTCCGGGTTCGGGTAGTTCCCGATGAATCCGAACAGCCAGTCGAACGCCTCGAACGGGCTGACGCCGACGTCGAGCCCGACCGCGAGGAAGTGCATCGAGGCCCCGATGTCCGCCCAGTGGCGGTTCTCGTCGAGGTTGATGTTGTAGCCCCGCGCGACGAGGTGCTTGTCGGCCAGCGTCTTCGTCCCGCAGTACGGGATGCGGCAGACGTCCTCGTAGTGGTTCTGGATCGGACCGAGGGAAACGGTCGGGAACCAGGCCCAGAGGACGTTCGCGAACCCGAGGCCCGCGCCGCCGGCGGGGATGACGCCCATGTGGCGTTCCTCGCGCCAGATGCCGAAACCGCGGCCGAGCAGACCGGCCTTGTAGCCGCTCCAGCTGCCGTGGCCGATCTCCGCGTACTTCGTGGCGTGGAAGTTGTACTGCATCAGGTACGGCCCCGGCTTTCCGGCGCCGACGTTCAGCGTGAAGATGTCGAGGAAGTCGAGTCCGACGTCCTTGAAGTACGCCTTCGTCTGGTACCAGCCGGACTCACGGTCGATGTCGTTCCGGAACATCTTGTCGTGGTCCGAGGTCGACTGGCAGCCGGCCAGACCGACCAGCACCAGACCGATCCCCAATCGCGCATACGGGCTCATGCGTTTCCGCTCTCCTTCTTGGAGGTTCGTGGGCTTCTCAAAGCGACGATGAACGACGTCAGTCGATGTAGGGATCGTCCCAGTCGTAGTTCATGAAGTGCCGGTCGAAGGACCGGTACACGTGCTCGGCGTCGCGCTTGACCACCTGGTAGTACCCGCGCATGTGGCCACCCCACCAGTACACGGAGTCCGTCGAGCACCCACCGAACGGGATCACGGCGAGAGCGATCACCAGGAGGGCCCGGAGTCGATGAGCCATGGAGCTCTCCTTCTCTTTCGGGTCGGAAGAAAACACCCGACCGGGTGTCCCTTCCAGAGGCGACACCCGACCTAAGTCAGGCAGTCTGTAGAAGATCGGCGGGAGTCTAGCAACGAGTCCGAACCGGTCAAACGGAAAAAACCCCCCTCCCCGGCGCGTCGGATGCGAAGGAATTCGAACGGCCGCTCGGGTTTCACCGACCGATGGGGCATGTAAGGATGAGGAAACCCGCCCCGACGCCGGAGAGCCTCTCGCGTGAGCCCCAGGACCCTCGCCATCCAGATCGTCGCGGTCGCCGTCGTGGCGCTGCTCGTCTACCTCCGCCCGGCGCCGGTGACGGCGCCCTCGGACCCCGGGGCGGCCGGGGGACCGGGGACCGTCTCCGGCTCGGACGACCTCGGCCCGGTGCCGTTCCGATTCCTGCACGTCCTTCCGCTGCAGACCCCTCCGCCGAACGTCCTGCGAACCTCCGTCCCGTCCTCCGATCGGGTCGCCCGCTGGTTCGACCGGCTCCTCTGGGCGAGCCCCCGGATCGTCTCCGCGACCCAGGAGCAGCTCGCCACCCTCGACCCGGAGGAGCAGGCGCGGTACGTCGAGCGGTTCGAACGGGAGTTCCGGCGCGACGCGGGGCGGACGGTCCCGGCCATCGCGCCCCTCGGCGGGTACGAGATCGACGAGGCGCACCGGATGCTGCTGGAGGCGGCGACGCACACCGACAACCGCGTCCGGATGGAGGCGACCCGCGCCCTCGCGCTCGTCGACTCGGACGCCGCCGCCGCCCGGCTCGAGAAGCTCCTCGACGACCCGATCGAGAACGTCCGGCGCGCCGCCCTGCGGGCGCTGACCGAGATGTCGTCGAAGTCCGCGCTCGCCGCGCTGGAGGCGTACGCCGAGCGGAACCCGGAGGAGGGGATCAAGCACGCGCTCGCGAAGCTCGGCGCGGACGCCGACGACCCGTCGGTCATCCCCGTCCTTCGCCGGCACGTCGACCGGACCGACGACGGGCGGTTCTACGCGCTCGACGGCCTGGCCCGCTTCGGGGACGGGAACGCGCTCGATCGCCTCTACGAGCTGATCGAGCTCCCCGACCCGGGGGTCGTGAAGCGGGCGATCCAGTCCCTGCTGCAGGCGCCGCCGGAGCTCCTCGACGTCGACGCGGTGGAGGGGCTCGTCACGAACCGGTACCCCGACGTCCGCGCGATCGCCGCGGTCCTCTTCTCGCGCATGGCCGGAGCGGAGGGGATCGAGAAGCGCGAGAAGGTCCTCGAGCTGCTCGGACGCCAGATCGGCGACCTCGACATGCGCGTCCGGTATCCCGCGTACCAGGGACTGTTCGACGCCGGCCGTACCGAGGTGACCGAGAAGTTCCTCCGCGTCCTCCCGACCGCGTCGGAGTTCGCGCTGCACGTCCCGGTCGAGGTGCTGACGAAGGTCACCGGGGACGAGCGCGCGCTGGAACCGATCCTCGCCCGCCTCGAGACCGAGACCGACCCGCGCGACCGGGCGATCCTCCTGACCGGGGTCGCGAACCTCTCCCTCCCCGCGGGGATCCCCGTCCTCCTCGAGACGATCCGGGCCGCGAGCGAGGACGAGCCGTACGACGGGAATCGGCAGCCCCTGTCCCAGACGGCCGCGCTGCACCTCGGGAAGTTCGGCCTCGAGGTGCAGGCGCCGCTCCTCGAGATCGCCGACGACGACGAGGTCACGCCGCTCGCCCGCATGCGTGCGCTCGACGCGCTCCGGGCCGTCCCCGGCGCCGACGCGCTCGACGACGTGCTCGAGATCGCCCTCGACCCGACGCAGCCGCGCGAGGTGCGGATCGCGGCGATCGAGACCCTCCCGCACCTCGACGGCGACCTGTACGAGGTCCTCTCCGAGGGGATCGGCGAGTTCACGGACGTCGAACTCGCGCGGCGCGCCCAGGTCGTCCTGTTCGACTACTCCTGAACCGGCGCGGCCGGACGACGGACGCCCTCAGCCGCCGGCCGGCTCGGCGGGGGGGACGATCTCCTCGAGCTCGTCGAACAGGAACCACTCGGAGTCCTCTCCCTCCTTCTTCGCGGAGAGGTGGTCGCGCAGGGGGTGCGCGGCGGGGGGGAACGGCTCCTCGGTGCCGTCGAACAGGCCGGCGTGGTTCCACGAGCCGAGGAGCTTGCCGCGCTGGTCGATGAAGAACGCCCACTGCGCGTCCCGGCCGTACCGGAGGGGCCAGGCGAACGCGGCGTACGCGGGCGGCCGCTCCGTCCCCGTCGCCATCCCCTCGGACCACGCCCGGTCGTCGCTCCGTCCCGAGTCGAGGACGTGCAGCGCGAACAGGTAGTCGTCGCGCTCGAACAGCTCGACGTCCGCCACCGGGGGCCTGCGCTCGAGGAGGCGGAGCGGGGAGGCGGGGGGGGCCGCGGTGACGAGCTCGGAGAGCCAGCGCGTTCCGCCCGCGGCGACGGCGTCCCGCTCGGCCTCGTGGATGGCGCGCAGCGTGTCGAGCACCCGGGCCTCGCGGGCGAGCACGCGCGCCCCCGTGGACCGGGGGAGCGCGACGCGCGCCACGATGAACCCGACCGCCACGAGGACGAGGAGCTCGACGACGCGCAGTCGCAGCCTCTCGGGCAGGTCGAGTCGTCCGGGCGCCATGCGGGAATTCAACGTCCTGTCGCGGAAGGAGGCACGCGTCCCCCTCCGCTCACGACGGGGGGAAGCGCCGGACGAGCGCGCGGGAGACCGGGAAGAGGACGAGGAGCGCCGCCCCGGCGATCCACGCGCCGGCGGCGAACGCCACCGACGCGTCGAACAGGAAGAACCCGGAGAGCGCGGCGCCGATCAGCCGCGGGATCGTCGGCCCCCCGTCGAACCCCGCCGCCGCCGCGGTCCGCCCGGCGCGCACGATCCAGACCGCGAGGGCGAGGGCGACGGCGGCCGACGCCGCGAGCGGAGCGGCCGGCGG
>JBICIB010000674.1:0-2929 GCA_043101415.1 Planctomycetota bacterium JB042
CGCGGCGCGGTGACGGTCGCGCTCCGCCTCCGACATCATGGCCAGGTCCCCGCCGCAGACCACGACCCGACCCGCGTCGGGCCGGACGAGACCGGCGACGACGTGGAGGAACGTCGTCTTTCCCGAACCGCTGGCGCCGAACATCGCGGCCTGCTCGCCGGCGTCGAGACGGAACGAGCGGACGTCGAGGACCCGACGCGCCGTGCCGTCGGGGGCGACGTACGTCTTCGTGACGCCTTCGAGCTGGAGGACCGGCGCGTTCATCCCTTCTCGTACAGGAACGCGCAGTCCTCGTGCCGAGGCGTCGCGTCCTCGCCGGTCATCACCGCGAACGTGCCTCCCTCGAGCATGCACGCCGAGCCGTACGCGCCGTCCTTCCGGACCGCGTAGAACTTCAGCTGGAAGTCGGGTCGGCCGTCCTTCCAGAACCCGCGCCGCTCGGCGTGCCTCGCGACCCGCTTCAGGACGTTCAGGCACGCCTCGGTCGGTTCGACGTCGCGCCCCATCTCGTCGACGATGGAGAACGCGCCGCAGTTCGCGATCGCCTCCTCCCCTCGTCCCGTCGCACCGGCCCCGCCGATGTCGTTGTCGCAGTACATCCCCGCGCCGACGATCGGCGAGTCGCCGACCCGGCCCGGGATCTTGAACGACAGCCCGCTGGTGGTCGTGACCGACGCGACGTCCCCGCCGGCGTCGACGGCGGAGAGGTGGATCGTCCCGGTGGTGAACCGTTCGAGCACGTCGGGGTCGACCTCGTCGTCGGGGGGCGTGAACCAGTCGTCCTTCGCCGAGTGGCTCTGCCGCCAGTAGAGCCAGATCTTCCGCGCCTCCTCGGTCAGGAGCTCCTCGTGCGGCATCCCGAAGGCGCGCGCGAACTCGTACGCCCCCTTCCCGACCAGGAACGAGTGGTCGGTGTACCGGAGGACGTTCATCGCGACCCGCGCCGGGTGCCGGACGTTCTCGAGCGCTCCGACCGCGCCGGCCCGGTGGTTCGGCCCGAACATGCACGACGCGTCGAGCTGGACCACTCCGTCCTCGTTGGGGAGGCCGCCGAGCCCGACCGAGTGGTCGCGCTCGTCGCTCTCGGTCACGCCGACCCCCTCGACGACCGCCTCGAGCAGGCCGTAGGGACGCTTCGCCGTCTCCGGGTCACGGAGCACGCGCATCGCCGTCGCCACCGCCGAACCGCGCTCCGGCTCGTCCCACCAGCCGTTCGCGCTCGCGATCACGACCGGGCGCCGCGACGCCGCCCCGTTCGGGGCGAACGCGCGGGCGCGCGCCTCCTTCGACGCGGCGGCGGCGGAGACGGCGGCGAGTCCGCCGAGGAACGAACGACGCGAGAGGGACGACGAGGCCATGGCGCGCTCCGGCGAGAGGAGTTCGAGCGCCGATCGTAGAGGTTCGGTCGCCGGCGGGGAGACCGGACCGCGGGCCGGGATCAGAGCTCGATCGGGATCCAGAACAGCTTCATGCGGCTCTTCTCCGCCGCCGTCCCGTAGCCGAACGCGGAGAGGAGGACCGACCATTCGTAGCCGTCGTCGTTCCCGACCCAGGAGTAGAGCGGGCGGAACCAGCTCCGCGACACGCCCTTCTCCTCCGACGCGCCGATGAGCGGCCAGAGGACGTCCCACCCGCTCTCCTCGGCCGCCGGGTCGTCGTGCGTGCGGAGGAGCGGGAAGAGGACGTACCGGGCCAGCGTCTCCTCGCCGCGCGACTTCGACCCGTAGAGCGGCCAGAAGACGCGCGTCCGCGTCTCCTCGTCGTGCCGCACGTCCCACCAAAACGGGAAGAGGATCGTCTTCGCGGTGTCGGCGCCGGGCGCCCCCTCGTGCGGGACGCGCCGCTGGAACAGCGACCAGTCCTCGTTGGCGAAGAGCGTGAGGAACCGCGTGTCGTCGTGCGAGCCGACGTCGTCCCAGTGGAACAGGTTCACGAGCCGCCACCCGAGCGACCCGACGTCGACGCCGAGCCCCGGCCGGTCCCCGTCCCCGCCGTACGACTGTCCCGACCGGTCGATGCCGACCACCCCGACGAGCGGCGTCCACGGCGAGATCTCGAGCGCGTGCAGCAGCCCGAGCCGTTCGCCCGACCCGACCTCGGCCCACTTGAAGAGCGGGAAGACCCCGACCTGCGTCAGCCCCTCCTCCCCCTCGTACCGCGCCCAGTCGGCGAGCAGGACGAGCAGCCGCGTGTCCGTCCTCGCTCCCATCGTCGAGCGGTCGAAGATCGGGAAGAGCGACGTCGCCTCGAACCCCGGCGACCGCTGGTGGACGTAGAGCGGGACGATCGGGACGAGGGTCCCCTCCTCCGTGTCGCCGTTCTCCCAATGGACGTGGAACGGCACGGTCCACGAGGTCTCCTCGTCCTCGCTCCACTCGAAGTTCGAGAGCGGCCAGAGGAGGGCGAACTCGCCGGAGCCGTCGTCGCCGCGCGCGTTGCGGTAGAGCGGCCAGAGGTCGAAGTCCCCCTTCTGCGTCACGCAGCCCGTGGATGCCACGAGGAGGACGAGCCCGAGCGCCCCTCCGAACCGAATCGCCATCGACCTCTCCTGCCGTCTCGTTCGGCGGTTCGTCCGCCGCGGGGCGCAGACTACAATCCGAACCCCTGAAATGCGCGCCCCGGTCACCGATCTCCTGTCGTCCGCCGTCCGCGAGTTCGCCGCCGAGCCGCCGTTCTGCGACTACGTCGACCCGGATCGGCTCTTGATCGTCGCCGCGCGCGGCCGACGCGGCCCGCACGGCAAGCGCGCCGCCTGCCACTTCACCCGCTTCCGGGAGACCGGCGAGAGGATCTCCGCCGACGGCCGGTGGGAGTTCCCCCGCCTCACGTTCGGCGGCCACGACATTCGCTACGTCATCAGCTTCGTCCTCCCCCCCTTCCTCTTCCTCGAACCGCACGAGCAGGCCGAGGACATCGTGCACGAGCTGCT
>JBICIB010000675.1:0-8576 GCA_043101415.1 Planctomycetota bacterium JB042
CCTGGCCAGAGCCTCCGGGAGGAGCTCGCCTCACCGACTCCCGGAAACCCCACCTTCCGCTCCCCCTGACCGCCGCCATCCGCTCTGATCGGCGCATGGACCTCCGCCGTCCCCCCCGCCGCTACTCCGCGTGGACGCTCCGTCTCGCGCGCTGCGTCGAGTGGACGGCGGCGCTCCTCTTCGGCCGACGCCTCTACGCCCGCCGGCTCCGGCCGGGGCGGCTCCGGCTGCGTCGCGTCGACGTCCCGATCGCCGGACTCCCCGCCCCGTTCGACGGCTTCCGGATCGCCCACGTCTCCGACCTCCACGCCGGCCCGTTCCTGGACGCCGCCTCGCTCGAGCCGGTGGTCGACCTCGCCGCCGCCGCCCGGCCGGACCTCCTCGCCGTCACCGGCGACCTGATCACCCACGGCGTCGAGGACGGCCTCCCGCTCGCCGCTCCGCTCGGCCGGATCCGCGCCCGCCACGGCGGCGTCCTCGTGTTCGGGAACCACGACTACCGCGCGCGCCGCGAGGGGGAGCTCGCCGCCGCGTTCTCCGCCCACGGGATCCGCGCCCTCCGGAACGAGGGCTTCGCCCTCGAGCGGGACGGAGCGCGCCTGTTCGTCGCCGGCCTCGAGGACGTCGAGGAGGGGAAGGTCGTCGACCTCGACGCCGCGCTCGCCGGGCGCGCCGCCGGGGAGACGACCCTCCTCCTGGCGCACCACCCGGAGACCGGCCGCGGCGTCGACCTCGTCCTCTCGGGGCACACGCACGGCGGCCAGATCGTCGTCGCCGGCCGCCCCCTCCTGCGCGGGTTCGACGGCCCGACGCTCGAGGGGCTCCACGACGTCCCCGAGGGAGAGACCCGCGTCTTCGTGACGACCGGCCTCGGCGTCCTCGTCGTCCCGTTCCGCGTCGGCGCCCCGCCCGAGGTCGCCCTCCTGACGCTCCGCCGGTCTGGTACCCTCCCTCGTTTCCCCTCCGCTCCGAAGGACGGACCGCGACGATGACCGACGACTGGCGCGCGATCTCCGAGGCGGCGCTCGCCCTCGAGCCGGTGTTCGTGGTCGGCGTCCCCCGCAGCGGGACCACCGCACTCCGTTCGACGCTCGACCACCACCCGCGGTTCCGCGCCCGCGACGTCCGGTCGATCGAGACGCGCATCTTCGTCGACCCGGACGCGACGCTCGACCTCGGCCGCCCGGAGGCCGCGCGGCTGAGGACGTTCCTCCTGGACGACGACGCCGCGGCGGCGCGGCTCGAGCGGGCCGCGCGGGCCGTGCGCGACGGCGGCGGGACCGACGACGACCTCGTCCGCGTCTTCTTCGCGGTCGCGGCCGAGGCGCGCGGCGTCGAGCGGCCGCTGGAGAAGACGCCGCGCCACCTCGACCACCTCGACGCGATCTTCCGCGCGTTCCCGCGGGCCCAGGTGCTCGCGTGCACGCGCCACCCGGTCGACGTCTACAGCTCGTACCGCAAGAAGAAGATCCTGAAGGAGCGGCAGGGGACGCTCACCGAGAAGCACCGCTGGCTCGACAAGTCGCCCAAGGGGTTCGCGCGGAAGTACGCCGGCTGGGTCGAGGCGATGACCGGCGCGGCGAACGACGACCCGCGCCGTCTTCGCGTCGTCCGGTACGAGGACCTGACCGCCGATCCGCGCGCCCTCCTCCGCGAGATCTGCTCCTTCCTCGGCGAACCGTTCGAGGAACACGCCCTGTTCGACGCCCTCACCGTCGAGCGGGACTCGTTCGGTTCTCCGCGCCCGGGCCACCGCATCGTCCCGAACGAGAAGTCGTGGACCGAGTTCCTCGACGAGGCGGACGCGCGGAAGGTCGAGAAGCACGCCGCGGACGCGATGGCCGCGCTCGGCTACGCGCCGTACGTCCGCCGCTCCGACTGAACCGACCCGGCGGGGCTCCGTTCGACGGGATTCGGGGCGTCCCCGCGCCCCTCGGCGGGGACGAGGTCAACGGAGCGCGGCCGGACGCCGTATCTCCGAGGGGGACCGCCGCGGGAGCCCCGACCGGCTATCATCGGCCCGAGGGGACGTTCGCCCGTCGCCCCGGGAGAAGGAAGAAGAGGAGGCTCGCGATGCGATCCGAACGAGGCGCCGTCCCGGCACTCCTGATCGTCCTGGCGCTCGTGGCCGCGTTCGCGGTGGTCGCCTTCCTGCTGCTCACGGGAGGAGGCGCGGACGGCCTCGAACCGGGCGAGGGCGCCGCCCTCGCGATGAGCGACGAGGAGGCCCCGCCGTCGACGCCGGACCTCGATCGCGCCGGCGCCACCGAACGCGAGACGACCGAGGCCGAGCTCCTCCCCCAGGAGACGACCGAGGCGGCGCCGCCCGAGGACCCGGAGGCGATCCCCCCCGACGCGACCGGCCTCACCGGGACGATCATCGACGGGGACGGCCGCCCGGCGGCGGGGGTCACGGTCACGGTCAGCCGCACCGTCTCGCGCCGACAGTCGGAGGAGTTCGGGATCGACGTCGACGAGGGCGAGGCGAACGCCCGCTTCGAGCGCGAGGTCGAGACGGACGAGACCGGCCGCTTCACCGTGATCGAGTTGATCGCCAACGACGGGTACCGCGTCGAGGTCGAGACCGACGAGGGGCGCATCGGGCGGAAGCAGGGGATCCAGGTGATCGAGAAGCTCGTGTTCGACGTCGGCGACGTCCCGCTCCGCGCCGGCGCGCGGATCCGGGGGCGGGTGCGGACCGAAGGAGGCGGGCCGGTCGCGGAGGCGCGCGTCCGATTCGGCTGGGACTGGGGGAGCGACCCGATCCTGACCGACGAGGACGGACGGTTCGACGCCGGCGTCGTCTTCCCGGGGCGCCATCAGATCCGCGTCTCGGCGAACGGGTACGCGCTCGCGGACACCGTGCAGCGGGAGTTCGTCGAGGGGGACGACGTCGACGACCTCGAGCTCGTGGTCGTCCGCGCGGCGCCGCTCCGCGGGCGGGTCGTCGACGAGGTCGGTCGCGGCATCGGCGGCGCGTGGGTGAACGCGAACCGCCAGGGGCGCACGATGTTCTCGTGGTTCCACGACCAGACGGTCAGCGCGGAGGACGGGTCGTTCGCGTTCGAGTCGATCCCCGCCGGCGAGTACGACCTGAACGCGTCGAAGCAGGGATACCGGCAGACGAACGAGGGAGACGTCACCGCGGGCGGCCCGCCGGTCGAGCTGAAGCTGAAGCGGGCCGGGACCATCGAGGGGGTCGTCCTCGACGCGTCGACCGGCGCGCCGGTGGAGGCCGAGCGAATCCGTCTGCTCTGGATCCCGCCGTGGCGGAAGGACGACCCGAACGCGTCGCTGGAGGACTACTACGGCGAGGCGCCGGCGGACTGCGAGGAGGACGGCTCGTTCTCCATCGGCCTGGACGACGGCGGCTCGTTCGTCGCGGAGGCGTACGCGGACGGCTACGCCCCGGGGCGATCCGAGCGGTTCGAGCTGGAGGAGAACGGCACGGTCGCCGGGGTGGTGGTCCGGGTCCATCGCGGCCTGACGCTGCCGTTGAAGACGATCGACGCGACCGGGGCGCCGGTCGCGCGCGCCGTCGTCGACGTCCACGTCGAGAACGAATCGGGCGAGAACGGCGGCCAGACGATCCACCTCGCCGGCCTCGGATTCGTCGGGAACGACTCGTTCGTCGACTTCACCTCCTCGTCCGGGTCGAACCTCGGCGAGCGCGTCGCGCGGCGCGTCACCGACGAGGACGGCGTCGCGGAGTGCGCCTCGATCTTCCCCGGTCGATTCGTCGTGAAGGCGAAGGCGCCGGGGTACGCGCCCGCCCGCGTGGAGGGCGTGGTCGTCGCGCGGGGGACGACGCCGGCGGTCGTCGAGCTGACGTTCACGCACGGCGGATCGATCACGGGCCGCGTGACGAACGATCGCGGCGCGTCCGAACCGGCGCTCCGCGTCTACGCGACGAACGCCGAAGGCCGCGCCGGCGAGGCGGTCTCCGGCGAGGGCGGGGCGTACCGGCTCGCGAACCTCTCGCCCGGCCGGTACGCGGTCGAGGCGGAGAACCCCGACGCGAAGGGGCGGTCGCGCGGTCTCTTCGGCCCCCAGCGCGAGGACGGGGAGGGCCAGAGCGAGGCGGAGCGGTTCCCCCTCGTCGTGGAGGAGGGGGGGACCGTCACGAAGGACCTCGTGATCGAACGCGTCGATCCGGGCGTGCTCGGCGGGACCGTGCTGGTGAACGGAGCGCCCCGGGCGGACGTCCGGGTCATGGCGAACTTCGTGCAGGAGGACGGTCAGACCTCCTGGGACTGGGGGAACGCGGCGCGGACCGACGAGATCGGCGCGTTCCGCTTCCGACGCCTGAGGCCCGGCCGGTACGAGCTGATGGTGCACGAGAGCTGGTCCGAGATGTACGAGGGCGGACGGGCCGACGTCACCCCCGGCGCGGAGAGCCTGATCACGATCGACATCGGTCTCGGCGCGGTCACCGGCCGAGTGGTCGACGGCGAAGGGAGACCGCTCGCGGACGTCTCGGTGCGCGCCCAGCGACAGCGCGACGAGTCGCGGCGGTTCTTCTTCGGCGGGTCGAAGCAGGCGAGGACCGCCGCCGACGGGACGTTCCGGATCGAGGGGCTCCAGGAGGGGGCGTACGACCTCCGCCTCCACCACCAGGGCCACGTCTCACGGAGCGAGGAGGGCGTCGTCGTCCACCCGCGGCGGGAGACCCCGCACGGCTCGATCGAGCTCGCCACGGGCGGCTGGATCCGGCTGACCGTCGTCGGCGGGCGCGAGGGAGAGCGGTTCCGGGTCTCCGGTCAGATCCCCGGCTCGAACCGCCGCCGGAGTCAGTGGGTCCGCCTCGACGAGCAGGGCTTCGCCTGGGTCGAGGTCGGCGACCACGAGGGGAGCGGCGAGCTGACGGTGACCGAACGCGGCCCGAACGGCCGCACCGCGAAGGTCCCGGTGACGCTCGCGAAGGGGACCGTCGGAGAGGCGACGGTGCGGTTCGACTGACGGCTAACGGCTCGTGTACTGCCCGCCGTTCTCCTCGGCGAGCCGACGGAGGAACGCGGCGTCGTGGTCGACGCCGACGCCGACGGTGTGGACGACGATGCGCGCGAGCCGGTTCCACTCGTTCACCCGCCGGAGGATCTCGCGCGGGTCCTGGACCTCCCCCACCGACGGGCGCCCATCGGTCAGGAAGAAGATCGTGTCGACGTTCGACTCGTAGGCGCGGTCCATCGCGCCGATGCCGGCGAGCCGGAACGCCTCCGCGAGCGCGTCGTGGATGTTGGTGCCGCCGTTCGCGACGATCTCCTTGTCGACGTGGCGCGTCACCTTCGACTGCGCCCTCTTCGACATCTCGACCATCTTCTTCTGCCACCGCGACACGTCCGCGGAGTACGAGATGATGTTGAACAGGTCGCCGTCCTCGAGCCCCGCGATCGCCGCCTTCAGCTGCGCCTTCGCCGCGTCGATCTTCTTGACCGAACCGGGCCCGGTCTGCGCCTTCCCGACCGGCTCGTTCATGGAGCCCGACCGGTCCATGACGAACAGGATCCGGTTGGAGCGGGTCTGGATCCCGTAGAACGACACGCCGCCCGGGACGTCCTTCCACTCCTTCGACCCCGGATCCGCGGCCGCCACTCCGGGCGCGGCGACCTTCCCGATCTCGAACGTCTCCTTGTTGTTCTGCCACCACTCCTTCCAGAGCCCGGCGTCGCCGTTGAACGACCGGCCGGTGAGCGAGGCGAGGGATCGTTCGGCGTCGTCGACGAGCCGGCCGACCTCGACCGACACCGACTGGATGAGGGCCGGGATCGCCGTCTTCCGGGGGATCCGGACGAGCGCCTCCATCGCCGCCGCGCGGATCCGCCACTCCTCGTCGCGGAGGAGGCGGGTGGTGCAGAGTTCGACCGTCGGCTCGTCCTCGAGCGCGCCGAGGGCGTCGATGGCCGCGAGCCGGACGCTCACGTCCCGGCTCTCGATCGCGAGGCCGCGGAGGACCTCGCGCGCGCGCTCGTCGTCGACGCCGCCGAGCGCCTCGACGGCCCGCGGCCGGACCACCGGGTCGCGCTCCTTGACGAGCTTCACCAGCTCCTCGACGCCGTCCTCCAGGTCGCGCCCCTCGCGCGCGGCGACCGCGGCGCCCAGCCCCCGCACGCACGCGTCGAGCACGCGCGCCTCGCCGAACGCCTGCCCGCTGACCTCCTTCAGCTCGCGCTCCGCCTTCCGGAGCGACGAGTCGACGCCGACGGGGATCGTGTTGGCGCCGGACGAGATCGCGCCGACGTACGCCTTCAGCGCGCGGTCGTACTTCTCGCGCAGCGGGCCGAGGTCCTTCTCGAGGTCGCGAGCGACCTTGGACGCCCGCTTCAGCACCTGCGTCAGCTCGGAGACCGCCGACGGGATCCCGAGGTGCCCGAGCAGTTCGGCGTGGATCGCTCGGGACTCCCACGCCACGTCCGGCCGCAGTTCGGAGCGGATCGCGTTCTCGGCCCGGGTCTGCGTCCCCTTCGCGAGGCGGGGGAAGAGCGTCGACAGGGTCTCGACCCGACGGTCCTTCAGTCGCTCGGTCTGGTCGCGCCGCACCGTCTCGATCTCGAGGACCGACGCGATCTCGATCTCCCGCTTCTCGAGCTTCGCCTTCGCCTCGTCGTCCGGCTCGGCGGCGATCCTCTCGCGGACCGTCTTCAGCCGCGCGCTCAGGTCGCTCACGCGCTGGTCGAGCTGGTAGTGCCGCTTCACGTCCCCCTCGAAGTTGGCGACGAGGATCTCCCACGCCTCCTCGGGGGAGACCTCCGCCGACCGCTCGGTCGCCGTGAGCAGCCCCTCGAACAGCGCGTCGCGGAGGGCCTCGAGGGGCGGCAAGAGGGCCCGGACCTCCTCCACGCGCTCGCGCGCCTTCGTGATCTCGTCCTCCAGCTTCGCGCGGTCGCTCCCGGTCTTCCCGTCCAGGGAGTCCTCCGCCCGCTCCTGCTCCAGGGCCTTCCGCTCCCGCTCCTCGAGGAGGTCGGCCAGACGCTTCGCGAGCGTGTTCCCGTCCCGGGTCAGCACCGCCAGCACCCGCGGATCGCCGCTCGACGCCACCCCCGAGATCGCCTCGCGCGCCGCCTCGACCTGCGCGTCCGTCCACGACTCGCCGGAGAGCGCGTCGGTGACGGTCTCGGCGTACGAGTCGAGGCGCGCGGCGAGGTCGTCGACGGCGGGACGGACGGCGCCGAACACGACGGCCAGGAGGATCAGGGACGGACTCATGGAGGCTCCGGAGCGGAACGGGCGGCGAACCGGCGATCGTACCCGGCGTGCGCGTCCGGCGGACGGTCCGTCCCTGCACGCGGCGACCCGGCCGCGGCCCGCGCCCGCAGACCGGGGGCCGGCGACCGGGGACGCGCCCGGGGCGTCAGCGGATCACTTCGAGGAGTGGCGGAGCTTGGTCCGGAGCATCGCGAAGACGACGAGCCCGGCGCCGAGCGCGACGAGGGCGAGCGGCGAGAGGAGAGGGGCGGCCCCGGCCTGGAGCGCCTCTCGCCCGACTTCCGAGCCCTCGGCGGCTTCGCCGAGCGCGGAAGCGAGCGTCACGGTGGCGGTCGTGAGGAGGCTCGTCATGGGAACGATCGAACTTTCCTCCGGTGGCTCGGAGGGAGGACGGGGCGGTGGATCGAGTTCCATCGGCAGCCCGCGACGCTGAATTGAGACCGAAGTCGCGGGGCCGGCTTGAACGAGCCCAACGGTACCACGTGTCACGACTTCGTCAAGACCTTGGATTCCTCGACCCCGCCGCCTGCCCTCGGCCTCCCCGCCGCGCGGAAAGGTGGTCCCCGAGAGGCCCGTAAGCCGACTTCTGTCCCCGCCGAAGCGGGTGGCGACCATTGATCTGGGACCGTCCTCGCGGACGGCCTCGAACGACCTACCCGGGAGTCCGAGCGATCCGGGCCGGATCATCCTCCCCTATTCGGTCTTTCTCCGGGTGGGGTTTGCCGAGCCGACGGAGTCACCCCCGCCGCTGGTGCGCTCTTACCGCACCGTTTCACCCTTGCCCCGGCCCGTCGCCGGACCGAGGCGGTCTACTCTCTGTTGCACTTTCCGTGGCCTCGCGACCCCTGGGAGTTACCCAGCACCCTGCCCTGTGGAGGTCGGACTTTCCTCCCCCCGCCCGGAGGCGAGGAGCGGCCGCCTGTTCCTCTCGGGGACCACCTCCTACAGTAGCCGTTCGCCGTCCCCTCGTCGCACGAACGGAGGCCTCCGCCGTGGAATTCGTCTGGGTCGTGAAGCGGGCGGAGCTGTTCGACCTCCACGTCCCGCACGGGTTCCTCGCCCGCGCCGCGCACGCCGACGAGATCGACCGGTACGTCGCCCGGGCCCACGGGCGGGGCTTCTTCGTCGAGCGCCGGTTCGCCGAGGAGGACCGCGCGTTCCAGCAGGTGATCCCGTACGTCGTCGTCCGGCGCGGCGAGGAGGTCCTCCTCCTCAAGCGCTCCAGGCGCGGCGGCGACGCGCGCCTCCACGACAAGCTCTCGATCGGCGTCGGCGGCCACGTCAACCCGCCGGACGCCGAACACGACGACCTGCTCGAGGCGTGCGCCCGCCGGGAGATCGAGGTGTATGTCGACGTGTCCGTTCGCTTCACC
>JBICIB010000676.1:0-3123 GCA_043101415.1 Planctomycetota bacterium JB042
CCGGCGTAGACCGCCCGCTTCCGGACCACGTCGAGCCGTCGGGTCGACGGAGAGAGGACCTCGACGACGAGATCCGGCGCCTCCGTCAGGTTCTTCGCGTCGGGCGCCGGACGCCGCTCCTTCGCCAGGTAGACGAGGTCCGGCTGGACGACCGTGTCGTCGGCGAGCAGCACGTCGATCGGGCTCGCGAGGCAGAGTCCCCCGTCCGATCGCGCGCGGGCCTCGAGCCGGACGAGGAGGTTCCGCAGGACCGCCTGGTGCTTCACGATCGGCGCCGGACTCACGAACAGCTCCCCTTCGACGATCTGGTACCGGCGGCCGTCGTCGGGGAGCGCGCAGTAGTCCGCGTAGGTCCAGTGGCGCGCGATGTCCGGGGAGGGACTCATCGACCTCATGATACCTCTCTCCCGCACGGCCCCGACGAAAGGGAAGACGGCGGATTCGTCGGCGGGTGACGTCGACACCGAGCCCGAGGTTCCGAATGCGCCGACGAGGACGCGGGACCCCCGCCCGAACTCGACGGTACGGCACCGGCGGCAGGGACACCGCATGCACGAAACGTCGGGCGAAGAGGCCGACTGGAACGTGCGATCGGGCGAGAAAGACGCGATTCGCGCGCTCTTGCGCCGTCACGCCCCGGCCCCCGCTTCGCGCTCGCCTCGGCCCTCACGCCGCGATCGCCGCGGTGACCTTCTTTCGCCGCCGAGACGTCAGACCCGGAACAGCTCGTCGATCGGGACCTCGAACCCCGGCAGCACGACCTCGCTCCGGACCGCCCCCTCGGAGACCGGCGGCCGCGCCTCGAGGCCTCCTCGACCGTCCGCCACGAGCACCTCGACCCGGTCGAGCTCGGGGTCGACGATCCAGAACTCGCGCACGCCGTGCCCGGCGTAGACCGCCCGCTTCCGGACCACGTCGAGCCGTCGGGTCGACGGAGAGAGGACCTCGACGACGAGATCCGGCGCCTCCGTCAGGTTCTTCGCGTCGGGCGCCGGACGCCGCGCCTTCGCCAGGTAGACGAGGTCCGGCTGGACGACCGTGTCGTCCGCGAGCAGCACGTCGATCGGGCTCGCGAGACAGAGCCCCCCCTCCCGTTCGGCCCGGACCCGGAGCGCCGCGTAGAGGTTCAGCAACACCGCCTGGTGCTTCACGATCGGGGCCGGATTCACGAACAGCTCCCCCTCGACGATCTGGTACCGCCGGCCGTCGTCGGGGAGCGCGCAGTAGTCCGCGTAGGTCCAGTGGCGCGTGGTGTCCGGAGAGAGACTCATCGCCTTCATGATACCTCTCCTCCGCGCCGTCCCGACGCGAGCCGAGACGACGTCCGCGGGGCCGGGTAACACCCCCGCTCGTCCCGGCGCTCCGGGGAATCGCCGTGAATCGCCACGGCCCCCGGCCCGGGAGGCTCGATCGCATCGCTCGCGTCGGCCCGAGCGGCGAACCTCGAATCGTGCGCACGGGCGATGACAGTACGACTCGCACGGTCGACCGTCTCGTCGCCGCCACCTTGACCGTCCGTGCACCGATCGAGACCATGGTCCCGTCGTCCGGGAGAGATCGATGAACCGACGTTCGTTCCTCGCCGCCACCGGCGCCGCCGCCGGCGCGACCCTCCTCGCCGGCCCGCGCGCCCTCGCGCGCCGACGCGACCGCCTGCGGATCGGCGTGGTCGGGGTCGGGAACCGCGGGGCGGGGAACCTCGCCGCGGTGGAGCACGAGGAGATCGCCGCCCTCTGCGACGTCGACCGCCGCCCGCTCGACCAGGCCGCGGCCCGCCACCCGGACGCGCGGACGTTCCGGGACTGGCGCGACCTCGTGGCGATGGACGGGCTCGACGCGGTCGTCGTCAGCACGCCGGACCACGCGCACTTCCCGATCGCGAAGGCCGCGCTCGAGGCGGGGAAGGACGTCTACGTCGAGAAGCCGCTCACGCACACGGTGTCGCAGGCGCGCGAACTGCGGACGCTCGCGAACGCGAGGCGGGCCGTGACCCAGATGGGGACGCAGATCCACGCCGGCGCGAACTACCGCCGGGTCGTCGAGGCGATCCGGGCCGGCGCGGTCGGCCCGGTCCGCGAGGTCCACGTCTTCTGCTCGAAGTCGTGGTCCGGCGGCGAGCGCCCGACCGAGACCCCGCCGGTGCCGGAGTGGCTCGACTGGGACCTCTGGCTCTGCGGCGCGCCGCCGCGCCCGTACCACTCCGCGTACCACCCGGCCGGCTGGCGCCGGTTCTGGGCGTTCGGCGGCGGGACGCTCGGCGACATGGGGTGCCACTACCTCGACCTGGCGTGGTGGGCGCTCGACCTCACCGCGCCGACGACGGTCGACGCGAAGGGACCGCCGCTCCACGACGAGACGACCCCCGGGTGGTCCATCGTCGACTGGGAACACCCCGCGCACGGGGACCGGCCGGCGTGCCGCGTCTCCTGGTACGACGGCGCGGTCCGCCCCGCCCTCCTCGCGCCGTTCGGGCTCGCGGCCTGGACGGACGGCGTCCTGTTCGTGGGGGACGACGGCTGGCTCGTCTCCGACTACGACCGCCACGCGATCGGCCCGGAGGCGCGCGCCCGCGCGTTCACGCCGCCGCCCCCGTCCCTCCCGGACTCGATCGGCCACCACCGCGAGTGGACCGAGGCGATCCGCGGGCGCGGCGCCCCGACCTGCCCCTTCTCGTCCGCGGGCCCGCTCACCGAGGCCGTCCTCCTCGGCAACGTCGCGTTCCGCGTCGGGAAGCGCCTCGCCTGGGACGACGCGGCGGGCCGGGTGACGAGCTGCGAGGAGGCGAACGCCCTGCTGTGACCGAGGAATCGTCCGGAATCCCCGCGTCCGCCGACGATCCGCTCCGTCTTCGTGTTCGAACGGACCGAGACCGAGACCCGGAGGCAGACACGAGATGAAGATCCACGTCGGACTGAGGGTGAGGGAGATCGTGCGCTCGATCGACTTCTACGCGGCGCTCCTCGGCGTCGAACCCGGGAAGCTCCGCCCCGACTACGCGCGCTTCGAGGTCGAGGGCCTCGTCCTCGGCCTGTCGCAGGACGCGGGCGTCCGACCCGGTCACGGCGCGGCGCACCACTTCGGGTTCCGGGTCGCCGACGCCGCCGCCTTCGAAGCCGCTCGCGA
>JBICIB010000677.1:0-6582 GCA_043101415.1 Planctomycetota bacterium JB042
TGTGCTCTTCCGATCTGAGCGTTCGAACCCGCGCAGGAACGCGGCGGCGTCGACCAGGCGGTGCCCGAACGGTCCGGAGGCGCGGCGCGTCACCTCGATCAGCGCGACGCGGGCCGCGCGCTCGGTCCGCGGCTCCTCCAGGGCCCGGAGCGCGCCGGCCAGGCGCGGGACGTCCCGCTCCTCCCACGCCTGGGGGAGGGAGGCGACGTCCGGATCGCCGGCGGCCGCGGGCGTGAGCGGGGCGAACGGGAGCGCGGCGAGGCGATCGATCACCGCGTGGAGGGCCGGCCGGAGGAGGTCGAGCCGTTCGAGGTCGCCGATGCTCCGGTCGAAGGCGTAGACGAGCGTCAGGCCGTGGGCGGCGCCCGGCGCGTCGGGGCCCGGGTCGGATTCTGGATCATGGACGCAGGCGGCGGCGGCGTGGAGCGTCGAGAGGACGTGCTGGAGGGGTGTCCCCCGCGCCAGGAGGTCGTCCGCCTGCTGACGGGCCTCCAGCGCCTTGGCTTCGAACAGCGTCGATCGCAGCCGGTCCATCGAACGGGCTCCCCGGGCGCTCCTGCGCGGAGCCAGGGTTCCCGACCGCCGGGCGGAAGTCCAACTCTATTCCGCGGGATTCGGGGCGACGATCGCGGCGACGAGGCGTTCGAGGGCGGTCTCCGCCTCGCGGGCGTCGACCGCGGCGTGGAACTCCCCGCGCGGGTGGACGCAGACGTTCGGCCCGGTGGCGCACTCGCCGAAGCACTGGACCGGGACGACGCGGCGCGTCACCCACTCGCCCCGCTCGACCAGCGCGTCCTTCCAGGCGCGGAGGAGGAGCTTCCCCCCGCGCTCGCCGCAGGTCGGTCCGGTGCAGACGAAGATGTAGTCCCGACTCTCGCTCGTCATGCTCGATTCATCGGATGGCGCCTGGGCGGACCCTCTAGGATTCCGTGAGAAATGGTCGATTCCCCGTCGAGACCCCGCGAACGCCTCGTCTTCGTCACCGGCCTCTCCGGTTCCGGGAAGAGCGCGGCGATGAACTGCTTCGAGGACATGGGGTTCTTCTGCTCGGACAACGTGCCGACGGTCCTGCTCGAGGACCTCGTCCGGGTGCTCCGCGAGCGGGCCGAGTCGGTCCCCCAGGTCGCGATCGTGGTCGACGTGCGCGAGCGGGACTTCCTGTCCCAGTTCGTGCCGGTCCTGAAGCGCCTCCGCGAGGGGGACGGACCGCGGGCCGAGTTGGTCTACCTCGAGGCGTCCGACGAGGTGCTGCTCCGCCGGTTCTCCGAGACGAAGCGGCCGCATCCGCTGGCGCTCGACCGCTCCGCCGCCGACGGGCTCCGCGAGGAGCGCGAACTCCTGGAGGAGTTGCGCGACGCCGCGGACATGATCATCGACACGACGAACTTCAACCACTACCAGCTCCGCGACCACCTGCAGACGGTCTTCCAGGTCGGCAACAAGCTGGTCGTGTCGGTGAAGTCGTTCGGGTTCAAGTACGGGGTGCCGCTCGACGCCGACCTCGTGTTCGACGTCCGCTTCCTGAAGAACCCGTACTACGTCCCCGAGCTGAAGCCGCGCACCGGCGAGGACGAGGAGGTCGACGCGTACGTCTTCGAGGACGTCGACGCGCGGACGTTCTTCGCGTCGCTCGAGGGGTTCGTGAAGCCGCTCATCCCGCGGTACATCCGCGAGGGGAAGGCGTACCTGAACATCGCGATCGGGTGCACCGGCGGGAGGCACCGCTCGGTCGCGGTGTCGATCCGGCTGGCGAAGGCGCTGCGGGACCCGGCGTGGGCGGTGAACCTGGAGCACCGCGACGCTCGGAAGTAGGGGAGGGCTGGGGGCTGGGGGGCGCTGGCGCGGAGTGTCGGCGACGACGAGAGCCTCGCGCTGGTGTCCGACCCGAACGCGCGTACGCCTCGCCCGCTCGGTGAGTCGGAAGGCCGGGGACCGGGAGAACGGAAACCGGAGACCGGACGCCGGGGAACGGGAGGGCGAGGGGGAACCGGGTCGGGGGTGATCGGAAAACCGGAGATCCGGGTTTCGGGTGCCGGGCCGTCCGTCGCCCCGCTGCCCGCGACGCGGCTTTCCGGCCACCCGGCTTTCCGCGACCCGGTCTTCCCCTCCCTCTCCCGCTCCCCGGTGTCCGGCGCCCGGCTCCCCGACCCCCGCGTTGGTGTCTGACGCCAGTGCGAGGCTCTCGTCGTCGCCAGCCCTCCGCGTCAGCGCCCCCCAGCCCCCGGCCCTCCTCACCCGTCCCCGGAGAACTCCATCAGCTCGCCCAGCCGCTGCGCCCGCGCGGCGGCGAGCGGCGCCGTCCCCGCCCGGCCGAAGAGGTTCGTCCGCTCGTCCGGGTCGGCGACGAGGTCGAAGAGCTCCCACTCGTCGGTGGCGGGGAAGCGGATCAGCTTGTGGGTCTGCGTGCGGACGCCGTAGTGGAGCGCGACGTCGTGCACGTCGGGGTGGCCGAAGTAGCGGTAGTAGATCGCGTCGCGCCAGTCGGGCGGGGTCGCGCCGCGGAGCAGGGGGACGAGCGAGCGGCCCTGCATGTCGGCGGGGACGTCCACGCCGGCCGCGTCGAGGAGCGTCGGGGCGTGATCGAGGTTCTGCACCAGCGCGTCGCAGGTCGAGCCGGGGGGCGTGACGCCGGGCCAGCGGACGATCAGGGGCATCGCGAGCGACTCCTCGTACATCCACCGCTTGTCGTACCAGCCGTGGTCGCCGAGGAAGAACCCCTGGTCGGACGAGTAGACGACGATCGTGTCGTCGGCGAGGCCGAGCGCGTCGAGACGGTCGAGGATGCGGCCGATCGCCTCGTCGAGGCCGCGGACGGTCCGGAGGTAGTTCCTCAGGTACCGCCGGCACTTCCACCGGACGAGCGCCTCCCCCTCGAGGGCGGCGGCGCGGAAGGCGGCGTTCTCGTCGGCGAACGCCGCGTCCCACGCCGCGCGCTGCGCGCTCGTCATCGTCCCGAGGTTCCGGAACCCCGACGCGTCGAGCGCCGTCCCGGCGTTCGGGTCCCAGGCGTCGTCCGGCTCGAGGAAGAGGTCGTAGACGAGGTTCAGGTGGCGGCCGACCTCCATCTCCTGCGCGCGGGCGGGGGACGCGTCGTCGGCGTGGTCGTCGAACAGCGTCTCCGGCAGGGGGATGTCGGCGTCGTCCCAGAGGTCGAGGTGGCGGAGCGCCGGCATCCAGTTCCGGTGCGGCGCCTTGAACTGGCACATCATCAGGAACGGCGCGTCGTCGTCGTGTCGCGCCTCGATCCAGTCGAGCGCGAGGTCGGCGACGACGTCGGTGCAGTACCCCTCGACGCGGCGGCGGCCGGCGGCGGTGACGAGGACCGGGTTGTAGTAGTCCCCCTGCCCCGGGAGGACGTCCCAGTGGTCGAACCCCTCGGGGTCGCTCCCGAGGTGCCACTTCCCGATCAGGGCGGTCCGATAGCCGGCGGCGCGGAGGAGCTTCGGGAACGTCGCCTGCGACCCGTCGAAGCGGTCGCCGTTCTTCCGGAAGCCGTTCACGTGCGAGTGCTTCCCGGTCAGGATCACCGCGCGGCTCGGTCCGCAGATCGAGTTGGTGCAGAAGCTCCGGCGGAAGAGCATCCCCTCCCGCGCGAACGCGTCGAGCCGGGGCGTCGGGTCGAGCGCGGCGAACCGGTCGTCGTACGCGCCGATCGCCGACGGGGCGTGGTCGTCGCTGAAAAGGAAGAGGACGTTCGGGCGGCGGTCGGCGGCGGTCGCGGCGGGGGGGAGGCCGAGGCCGACGAGGAGGAGAAGGGCGGCGAGCGGGTTCATCCGGGCATGGTACGGACCTCGGGGCGCGGGCCGGGTCGGCGAGGAAGGCCGGCGTTCCGGTCGCGGGTCGCGGCTCGGAACCGGTCGAAAACCTGTTTCATGCCCGGATGACCGACCCGTTCCCCGGCGAACCCGCGTCCGTCCCCGAGCCGCTCGTGCGCCGGCTCGGGGTCGTCGGCCTCTGGGCGATCGCGCTGAACGGCACGATCGGGGCGGGGATCTTCGGGACGCCGGGCGCGGCGGCGGCGGAGACCGGCATCCACAGCCCGCTGATGTTCCTCCTCTGCGGGATCCTGATGGCGCCGATCGTGCTGTCGTTCGGGGCGGTGGCGAGCCGCTTCTCGTCGACCGGCGGGCCGGTCCTCTACGTGCAGACGGCGTTCGGTCCGTTCTGGGGGTTCCAGGCCGGGTGGACGTTCTACGTCGCGCGGCTGTCGGCGTCGGCGGCGAACGTGGCGCTGATCGTGACGGTGCTCGAGCGGTTCTGGCCGGCGGCGGCGGGCGGGGCGACGCGCGCGGGGCTCCTGCTCGCGATCGCGGCGCTCCTGACGTGGGTGAACGTCGTCGGGACGCAGCACGCGATGCGCTCGGTCGGCGTGCTGACCGTGGCGAAGCTGGTGCCGCTCCTCGCGATCGTGGCGTTCGGGCTCCCCGCGCTCGACGCCGCCGCGTTCCCGTACGCCGACACGCCGCCGCCGTCGGCCGAGCGGATCGGGACGGCGGTGATGCTGCTGGTCTACGCGTACGTCGGGTGGGAGTCGGCGCTGGTGCCGGCCGGAGAGAGCCGCGCGCCGCGGCGGGACATGCCGCGGGCGCTCCTCCTCGCGCTCGGCGCGGCGACGGGGCTGTACGTCCTGATCCAGGCGGTCGCGGTCGCCGCGCTCCCGACGCTCGCCGAGACCGAGGGGCGGGCGCTGGTGGCGGTGGGGGAGGCGCTGCTCGGGCCGGCGGGGGCGGTGCTGCTGACCGTCGGCGTCGTCGTGTCGGTCGGCGGGAACGTCGCGTCCGCGATGCTGTCGACCCCGCGCATCACCTACGCGATGGCGCGCGCCGGCACGCTGCCGCGGCTCTTCGGCGCCGTCCACCCGCGCTTCCACACCCCGTCGGCGTCGATCGTCGTCTACGGCGTCCTCGTCTTCGCGCTCTCGGCGACCGGCTCGTTCGTCGAGCTGGCGAAGATCAGCGTCCTGACCCGCCTCCTGATCTACCTCGGCGTGATCGGCGCGCTCCCGAAGCTGCGCGGCCGCCGGGCGGAACGGCCCGCGGACGACGAGGCCCCGCCGTTCACGCTCCCCGGCGGCCCCGTCATCCCGACCGTCGCCGCCCTCGTCTGCGTCGCCCTCCTCCTGCAGGTGAGCGGCCCGACCTTCCTCCGGACCGCGGCGTACCTCGCCGCCGGCTCGGTCCTCTACCTCCTCGCGCGCCGCCGCCCCCGCACGTGACCCCGCCCCAGGGGGTGGAGCGGACCGCGGGCGGGGCTTAGGCTGGTTCGCTCTCCCTCGAGGACGACGGGCGCCCGTAGCTCAGTTGGATAGAGCATCGGTTTCCTAAACCGAAGGCCACAGGTTCGAATCCTGTCGGGCGTACCAACCCTTCCTCCCGCGACGCGTCGTCCTCGCTCGCACAAGTCCGCAACGGATCGGAACTCACGAGCGCCAGCTCCGGCGCCGTCGCGTCTCCGTGGTCGCAAGGCTTCGCGTCGTCCCGCGAGCGAACGCGTGCGAAGTCCCCGGTGCGACTTCGCCTTGCGGCCGTCGGGCCGTCCGTCCTCCTCACGCCGCCGCTGGTAGGCGGACCGCGCCCTCGGTGATGCCGAGCTTCCGGGCGACCTCCCGGTTGCCAACGCCTTTCTGCGATAGGACTTCGATCGTCACGATCTCCTCCGGACGAAGTCGTCGCGCCATGGCTCGTCGTGCCTCCCGGCCCCCAGGTAGCCAGGTCGCGAAGCTGGACGCAACGACCTCTCACGTTGCGGAGGGTGCGTAAGACTGTGCGTCCCCTAAGGACCGTCGTACCGCGTCCGCTGACACCACCGACTCGGGAAGAGCGACCGCCACATCGCGCGAGTGCTCGGGATGGGCCGGGACACGATTCGCGAGAATCTCGCCGCCCTGGATCGCGCCGGACTCCGAGAGGGAGGCCCTGACGCAGTCCCCGACTTCGACGTCCTGAGCGAGGCGCTTGCCCGCGAACTCCCCGTCAAGACGCCGCCGCAGCAGACGTCCTCGATCGAGGCATGGCCGCGGTTACGGGTAAGATCTCGGGACCAAATCACGCGGGTTGTGGGACGCTCTGTGTGGGGATAAAGGATCCTCCAAGTTCTGAGGAGGCCGAGGAAACGGCAAAGGCTCTCGCCGATTGCCTGGTCAAGGCTACGATTCACAAGACTTGTTACGCGTGGTCGTGGATGCGCTGGAGTTATCCGATGCCAATCGGACCGGGTTTTTCGCACCGACGTCGGTAGAGGCTACGACGAGTCCCTCATTCAACAAGACCAAGGCGACTAAGCCCAAGTGATGTGTCGAAATAGATTTCGGTTCCTGCTGATGGTCTTGCTTGCGGCTGCGGTTTCTTGTGCCTGCTCCAGAGTGCGGGGCGGATTCGACGCAGATGTCAAGTGCGGTGCATCAGTCCTCAAGCAGTTGGTCGACGACGCGCTACAGGGTCTTGAGGGTGTGTCCGGACAGGCCTGGCGGGATCGGTCCAAGCGGATCAGGCTCGATGGGGCGGAGGTTGTGATCATAATTAGTTCGGGCAACGGTGAGTGGAGTTCTGTCAGCGTCACGACAGGTGGCTCGTGGCGCGTGGC
>JBICIB010000678.1:0-5125 GCA_043101415.1 Planctomycetota bacterium JB042
GGGCGTCGAGCGGGGACAGGTGGTCGGGGCCGCGGCGAACCTCGCGCGCGAGCTCGGCGACATGCCCGGCAACGTCCTCACCCCGACGGTTCTCGCCGAGCGATCGACGCGGATGGCGCGGTCGGCCGGGCTGAAGTCGCGGGTCTACCGGAAGAAGGACCTCGAGCGGCTCGGGATGGGGGGGATCCTGGCGGTGAACCGCGGCAGCCACGAGCCGCCGGTCCTGATCGAGCTGACCTACCAGCCGAAGCGGTTCTCGAAGACGGTCTGCCTGGTCGGCAAGGGGCTGACGTTCGACACCGGCGGGATCTCCCTCAAGCCGTCCGCCAACATGGAGGAGATGAAGTACGACATGTGCGGCGGGGCGGCCGTGATCGGCGCGATGGACGCGGTCGCGCGGCTGAAGCCGAACGTCAAGGTCGTCGGCATCGTCCCCTCGACCGACAACATGCCGGGCGGCGCGGCGCAGAAGCCGGGCGACACGCTCGAGACCGCGGCCGGACTGACGGTCGAGGTGATCAACACCGACGCCGAGGGGCGGCTGATCCTCGCCGACGGCCTTCACCACGCGACGAAGCAGGACCCGGACTTCATCGTCGACCTCGCCACGCTGACCGGCGCGTGCGTGATCGCGCTCGGCCACGACGCGGCGGGGCTCTACTCGAACGACGACGGGCTGACGAAGATGCTGACGCAGGCGGGGGAGGAGGCCGGCGACCTCGCGTGGCCGATGCCGCTCTTCCGGGAGTACCAGGACGACCTGAAGTCGACGGTCGCCGACCTGAAGAACCTCGGCCCCCGCGAGGGCGGCGCGGGGACCGCGGCGGCGTTCCTCTCGCGGTTCGTCGGCGATCACAAGTGGGCGCACCTCGACATCGCGGGGACCGCGTGGGGGGCGCGCGACCGGAACTACGTCGGCGGGAAGCTCGCGAGCGGGGCGGGGGTCCGCCTCCTCGTCCAGTGGCTCGAGTCGCTCGGCTAGGCGGGCGGAGCGTGGCGAAGCGGAAGGCGACGGCGCCGGTCGAGCGGTCCGAGCTCGCGCCGGCGATCCCCGACGGCGTGCTCCTCGGCGCGCACATGTCGATCGCCGGCGGGCACCACCACGCGGTGGAGGCGGCGGTCCGCGCCGGGTGCACCGCGCTGCAGATCTTCACGAAGGGGAACAACCAGTGGCGGGCGAAGCCGCTGGAGGAGGAGGGGGTGCGCGCGTTCGCGGCGGCGCGGCGGCAGCACGGGATCGACCACGTCGTCGCCCACGCGAGCTACCTGATCAACCTGGGGACGCCGGACGACGCGCTCTGGGAGAAGTCGGTCGACGCGTTCGTGGTCGAGCTGGAGCGGTGCGAGGCGCTCGACGTGTCGCACCTGATCTTCCACCCGGGCGCGCACGTCGGGTCGGGGGAGGAGGCGGGCCTGGCGCGGGTCGTCGAGGGGATCGACGAGGCCCACCGGCGGACGTCCGGCCTGGCCGTGAAGACGACGGTGGAGATCACGGCCGGACAGGGGACGTGCCTCGGCCACACGTTCGAGCACCTCGCGGCGATCGTCTCCGGCGTCGCGGCGCCGGAGCGGGTCGCGGTCTGCCTCGACACGTGCCACCTGCTCGCGGCGGGGTACGACCTGCGGACGCCGGGCGGCTACGACGCGACGTTCGAGGAGCTCGACGAGGCGGTCGGGCTGGGGAAGGTCGAGGCGTTCCACCTGAACGACTCGAAGAAGGACCTCGGGTGCCGGGTCGACCGGCACGAGGAGATCGGCGAGGGGTTCCTCGGCGACGCGCCGTTCCGGATGCTGATGAACGACGACCGGTTCCGGGGCGTGCCGATGGTCCTGGAGACGCCGAAAGGGGACGACGAGCTCGCCGCGGACACGCGGAACCTGCGGCGGCTGGTGGGGATGATCGAGGGGTAGGGGGGACGGGCGGTGACCTCGTGCGCGGCGGGTTCGTGGTCGCGCTGGACGAGTTCCAGTACTTCAGTCGAAAGCGGCTTTACGAGTTCACTTCCCACCTGCAGGCGGTGGTCGACGAGCTGTCCGCCGATGCCGATCGGGTCCGCGGGGGCTTGTCCTCGAGCAGCGCGACGAGCTCGGTGTGCAGGCCGACGACCGGCTGCGCGAGGCCGAGGGATTTGGCCTCGAGCGCCTGGTGGGTGACTTGCGCGACCTGACGGACGGACTGTGACCACGGCGCTTCTCGCGCCTCAGTCGAACCAGACGGTCGCGTCGACGATGGCGTCGTCGGCGAGTCTCAGCGTGAGGGCTCCGAACCCGTCGAGGCCCCCGCGGTGGCCGAGCAGATAGGTCCATTCGCTCCAGCCCGTCTGCTCCGGCGGTCCGAGGAGCGACCTCGCCTCCTCGGCCGACATCCCGACGAGGTCCTGCCGGTCGAACAGGTCGCCGACCATGGCGAGGCGGACGTCGGTCCTCCCCGCGTCGAGGATCCACGTCGGTGGGTCGAACGGGATGGGATCGGGACGCCCGCGCCACTCGAGGAGGAAGGCCCCGCCGAACACGAGGCCGAACAACGAGCCGGGGCCGAGCAGGACGAGCCAGAAGAACGTGAGGAGGGGCCTCGTGTCTTCCGGCCCGCGGGCCACGGCCGCTCAGTCCATGTGCGCGATCGTGCGCTCGTCGTTCATCTTGGCGATGGCGGCGAGGCGCTGGGAGATCTTGCCGAAGATCGCCTCGTAGATGCGGATCGAGCCCTTGATGGCGACGCGCTTGGTGAAGTCCCACCAGAGCCAGTTCTTGATCCCGGTGTGCCCCTGCGCGCGGTTGTAGAGCTTGTTCTGCTCGGAGACGAGGATCTCCGAGTGGAGCATGTAGATCACGGTGAAGAGCGGCGAGAGCCACTTCATGCGGATCAGCTTGCGCATCGCCGGGGCCATCCAGGCGTTCCGCGTGACGATCGGGAACAGCTTGTGGAAGTTCTCGAACTCGTGCCGGTTGTCGAACGAGATCGGCGTCGTCCGGTTGAACTTCGTCGAGAACTTGTCCCACTTGTCCGTGGCGTACCCCATCCCCTCGGTCATCTCGTTGATGTCCGTCATCGGGTACGGCTGCAGGAGCGACGCCAGCGGGTGGTCGACCCGGCAGTCGATGTTCATCTGCAGCGTCTCGAACTCGTCCTCGATGGTCGAGCCGGGCGCGCCGATCATGTTGAGGGAGCCGAGGCGGATGCCGGCGTCCTTGATCCAGTTCGACGCGTTGACGAGCTGCTTGCGGGTCGTGTTCTTCTTGTAGACCTGGTTCCGGATGTGGTCGTTCGCGGCCTCGAACGCGATGCGGGCGTAGATGCAGCCCGCCTTCTTCAGCAGGTCGATGTGCTTCTTCTGCACCATGTTGGCCATCAGGATGCAGTCGAACGGCAGCCCGACCTCCTTCGGCCAGCGCTCGGCGAACTCCTCCAGCCAGCTCATCTTCAGGTTGAAGATGTCGTCGAGGAAGTGAACCATCCGGAGCGGGTACTTCTCCCGGACCGCCTTCACCTCGTCGATCATGTGCTGGACGGAGCGCTTGCGCGTGTACTCGACCTTGTTGGCGCCGTACACCTTGCGCCGCCACGCGTGGTGGAAGCAGAAGGTGCAGTCCATCGGACAGCCGCGCATCGAGACGAACACCTTGCGGTGGCTCTCGGCGTAGAGCGGCGCGGCGTCGTAGATCACGTCCCGGTCGGGGAAGCCGATCGCCTCGAGCTCCTCGGTCGTGAGGAGCGGCGCCTGCGCGTTCTGACGCACGCCGCCGTCCTCGGTCCGGAAGACCATGTTCGGGCAGTCGGAGATGTCCTCGCCGGCCTCGATGCGGCGGACCAGCTCGACGATCGCGCTCTCCCCCTCGCCGCGGCAGAACGCGTCGGCCGGCCCCTCGAGCAGGAAGTCCGGCACGAACGTCGGGTGCGAGCCGCCGTGCAGCACGAACACGTCCGGGAGGTGCTGCTTCACCTGCCGGGTGATGTCCATGAAGTACTGGTGCATCCCGGTCGTGTACGACATGCCGATGACGTCGGGAGCGAACGCCTTCATCTTCTCGACCCACTCCTTGTCGGGGAGGAAGAGGGCCTTCGTTTCGTGGCCGGCGTTCTTGAGGGCCGTGGAGAGGTACATCGGCCCGAGCATTTCCTGGGGGAGGAACTCGATGATGAAGAGGACGCGCATTCGTGGTGCTCTGTGGAAAGGGAGAGGTCGATCCTGAACGCCGTCGTTGGCAACCGATGGGCGCGCCGGCTGTGGCCGCGCCCCTAGTCTAGCTCGGATCGGCCGGCCCGCAACCGGGGTCGATTCCTCGGCTTCGGACCGCCTGTCCGTCCGCCAGCCGGCCGAGGAGCGTCTCGAGCCGGGTGAACTGGAGGTCCCGGTCGAACCGCTTCACCTTCTCCTTCGACCGTTCGGCGTAAGTTCTTGCGAGATCCCGGTCGGTGAGGATCCGGCGCAGCGCCGCCCCGAGCGCGTCGACGTCGCCGAACGGGACGAGGAGGCCGTTCTCCTCGTGGGCGACCAGCTCGGGGTTGCCGCACACGGCCGTGCAGACGATCGGGGTCTCGAGGAACATCACCTCGAGGAGGGTGTGGGAGAGCCCCTCGTACCGGGAGTTCAGCGCGAAGACGTCGGCGGCCCGGATCCAGAGAAGCGTCTCGTCGTGGGGGCGGTTGCCGACGAACGACACCCGGTCCTGGACGCCGCGCTCCCGGGCCAGCGCGGACCACGGCTCGAGCTGGTCCCCGTCCCCGACGACCACCAGCCGGACGTCCTCGGGGAGGCGGGCCACGGTCTCGATCAGGCCGTCGACCCCCTTCCAGATCATCAGGCGACAGACCGTCACCACGAGCCGCGCGTCGGCCGGGACGCCGAGCCGCTCCCGGGCCTCCTCCCGCGTCGTCGGGTAGGTGCTCGGGCCGTTGTAGACGTTGTAGATCGAGTGCAGCTTCTCCGGGTCGATGCCGTGTCCGGCGACGATCCCGCGCAGGTAGTCGCTCACGCAGACGATCGCGTCGACCCGCCGCCACCACCAGCGCTGCAGCGCGCGCGTCAGCGCGACCTTGAAGCCGTACGACCTCCCCTGGAACGTGTCGATGTCGTCCTTCGTCCAGCCGTACCGGTGCGCGATCTCCCAAGATCGGAAGAGCGTC
>JBICIB010000679.1:0-7818 GCA_043101415.1 Planctomycetota bacterium JB042
AGACGGTCCTCCGCTCCGCCCGGGACGAGACGGACGAGGCGCGGTTCGTCGGGCGCTGCATCCTCCGGCTCCGCGAGCTCGACCCGGAGGCCCGCGTCGGCGTGCTCGCCCGCTCGCACCGGCGGCTCCAGACGATCTCCCGCGGGCTCGACGCGCTCGGGGTCGACCACCTCACGGTCGAGCAGTTCGAGTTCTTCCGGCGCCAGGAGGTGAAGGACGCGGTGGCGCGCCTGCGCGTTCTCGTCAATCCGTTCGACTCGTTCTCGGTGCGGCGGTTGCTCGAGCGTCCGGCGTCGGGGGTCGGGCGGGGGACGCTCGACCGGCTGGCGCGCGAGGGGTTCGGGGCCGGGCTGCGGCTGGTCGACCTGCTGCGCGAGACGACGCACGAGGAGGGCGACCCGTTCGGCCGGCTCCTGCGGGCGTACCATGAGGACCGGATCGTCGTGTTCGACGTCGAGACGACGGGGCTCGACACGGGCGAGGACGAGGTCGTCGAGCTCGCGGCGCGCCGCGTCGGGGCGGGCGGGGACCACGAGGAGTTCCACCGCTATCTGAAGCCGACGCGCGCCGTCGGCGAGTCGGAGGCGGTGCACGGACACTCCGACGCGTTCCTCGCCGAGCGGGGCGAGGACGCGGCGGAGGTGCTGGCCGCGTTCCGCGACTTCGCGGCCGGACGGGTCCTCGTCGGGCACAACGTCCGTTTCGACGTGGCGATGGTGCGGCACCACGCGCGGCGGCTCGGCGTGACGTTCGAACCGCCGCCGTTCGACGACACGCTCGACCTCGCCCGCCGGTTCGTGGAGGGCGTCGAGCGGCACGACCTCGGCACGCTCGCGCGCAGCCTCGACCTCCCGGTCACGCCGACGCACCGCGCGTCGGACGACGTCGGGGCGACGGTCGGGCTGCTGCGGGTTCTCGTGCCGCTCGCGGCGGAGGAGATCGAGGTGCGGCGCGCGGTGATCGCGCGCTCGGGCGAGCCGTTCCTCCCGATCGCGCGCGCGGTCGAGTCGTGGCGCCGCCGCGCGGAGGAGGAGCGTCCCGCCGCGCTCCTGTCGGTCGTGCTCGAGGAGTCGGGGCTCCGCGCGCACTACGCGCGCGACCGGCGCCGGGTCGCGAACCTCGAGGAGCTGGTTCGATTCTTCGCGCGCTTCGACCGGCCCGAGCTCGATCCCCGGGCGGCGCTCGAGGAGCTGACGTCGACGACGGCGCTGGTGAAGAACGTCGAGTTCCTCGATCGGGACGACCCGCGCGTCCCGGTCGTCACCGTCCACCAGTCGAAGGGGCTCGAGTTCGACGCCGTCTTCGTCGCCGGGCTGAACGAGGGGGAGTTCCCGACCTCGATGTCCGAGCGGGACGGCCGCCTCGAGGAGGAACGCCGTCTCTTCTACGTCGCCCTCACGCGCGCCCGGCGCCGCCTGATCCTCACCTCGTCCGGCGGCGGCCGGGAGAGCCGCTTCCTCACCGCCCTCCGCGGCTGACGCCGACCCGGACCTGCTCCCTCTTCCTTCGTCGTCGGTTCCCACGGCCGACGCTCCCGCTCCGCGTCAGCGCCCTCTCCCCTGCTCTCGTTGCTCTCCCTTGCTCTCCCCTGCTCCCTTCTCCCTCCCCCCGAGACGATCCGAGGCCCGCCCGACGCGTGCGCGTCGACCGGGCCCCGTCACTCGCGAAACCGTTCGTCCTTACAGGTCGTACGGACGCATCGTCGAACGCTTGTTCGACTCGACGCGGTCGGACGCGCGATCGATCATGTCGTGCACGCAATCGCTGATCGCCTCGAGCAGGTCGCCGGACGCCATGAGTCCCTTGCTCCGGACGTACTCCTTGACCTTGCTGCCGACGACGAGCATCTCGCGCTTGCCGCCACCCTTCTTGGCCTTCTTCTTGGCCGCCATCTTGAACCCTCCAGCGGAATGGTCTGTCTGAGGAAACGATCGAATGGCCGGGACCGTACCGGGGCGGAGGAGGCGGTCGCAACAGCAAAACGGCGAATTCTCGCATTCTGTGCGCTCGAAACGGTCGGTTCGCGGTTTTTCTTGCTACCGTTCCGCCGCGGTCGCGGAGTCGACGCGCCGCGCGGTCCGTCGCCGAGGAGTCTCCATGGTTCCGATCCTCGCCGCCCTGTCGTCCGAGCGTGACGCCGCGATCGGGTGGGGCACCTTGACGCTGATCAACGCGGGGATCGCGCAGGGGAAGAACCGTTCGGGGCTGAACTGGTTCCTCCTCTCGCTCCTCCTCGGGCCGATCGCGACGTTCGTGCTCGTGATCCTCGACAAGCTGCCGCCCGAGTCCGCGGACTGAACCGCGCCGAGCCGACGTTGGAGCTCCGGCGCACCCTGAACCGGTTCGACGCGACGATGATCGTCATGGGGACGATCATCGGGATCGGCATCTTCTTCACGCCGAGCCGCGTCGCGGGCGCGGTCGGATCGCCGTGGGTCGCGCTCCTCGCGTGGGCGGTCGGCGGCGTGATCGCGCTCTGCGGAGCCGCGACGTACGCCGCGCTCGGCCGGACGCTGCCGGAGACCGGCGGGCCGTACGTCTACCTCCGCGAGGGGCTCGGCCGCTTCCCGGCGTTCCTGTACGGCTACATCGTCCTGACCGCGATCATGACCGGCGCGGTGGCGGTGATCGGCGTCGTCTTCGTCGACCACGTGGCGTGGTTCTTCGCGATGGGCGAGACGACGCGCCTCGTCGTCGCGGCGGCGGTGATCCTCGGGCTGACCGCGGTGAACGTCGCCGGCGTCGTGTGGGGGAGCCGGATCCAGAACGCGTTCACCGTGCTGAAGATCGCCTCCCTCCTCGCGTTGGTGGCGGCGGGGATCTGGAAGGGCGGGACGTCGTTCGACGTCGCCGCGACCCGTGTCGAGGACGCGCCCGGCCCGCTCGTCGGCTTCGTCTCGGCGCTCGTCGGCGTCCTCTTCTCGTTCGGGGGCTGGCAGAATCTCACGAACGTGGCGGGCGAGATGAAGGACCCCGACCGCGACCTGCCGCGCGCGATCCTCGTCGGCGTCCTCGGCGTGGCGACGGTCTACGTGCTCGCGAACGTCGCGTACCTGAGGCTCCTCCCGATCGACGAGCTCGTCCGGTCGAGCGTGCCGGCCGCGGCGGCGTTGGAGCAGGCGATCGGCCCGCGCGCCGGCGACGTCACCGCGCTGCTGATCCTCTGTTCGGCGTTCGGGATCCTGAACGGGCTGACGCTCGCCGGACCGCGCATCTACTACGCCATGGCGAAGGACGGGCTGCTCCCGCGGGCGTTCGGGAGGGTCCACGCGTCGTTCCACACCCCGGCGGCGGCGATCGTCGCGCAGGGCGGGATCGCGGTGACCTTGCTCGTCGTCTTCGGCGGCGAGGTCGGTCCGCTGACCGACTACGTCGTCTTCGCGGACTGGCTCTTCTTCACGCTGAACGCGGTCGCCCTGTTCGCGCTCGTGGCGAAGGGGCGCGACACGGCGCGCGGACTGGGCCACCCGATCGTGCCGGGGCTGTTCGGCCTGCTGTCCGCCGCCGTGACCGTCGGGATCCTGGTCGCGCAGTGGGAGAACGCGTCGAAGGGGCTCGTCATCCTCGGGGTCGGAGCGGTCCTCTACGCCGCGTTCGGGCGCCGTCGCGGCGCCCGAGAGGCCTGAGCGGCGCCGCTCAGTTCGACTGCCAGGCCGCCTCGATCTCCTCCCGCATCTCCCTCACCAGTTCGACGTGCTCGGGCGGGACGTCCCCGAACATCCCCGCCGCCTGGCCGAGCGCCTGCTTCTGGGCGTCGAGCATCTTCTGCGCCGCCTCCTCGCCCATCGCCTCCTTCATCTTCTCGTACGCCTCCTGCTGCTGGGCCTCGATCTCGCCGTTCTTCTCGTCGAGCATCATGCGGCCGAACGCCTTGGCGAGCCCGACGTGGATCGCCATGAACGACGGCCCGTCGAGGTCGTGGTCGTCCAGGACGTCCTCCCACTCCCCCTTCATCGCGAAGCCGCTCGCCATCGCCTCCACGCCGGACGCGTCGTCCCCGAGCTCGGTGTTCGGGCCGAGGCCGCTCTCGCGCAGGTCCTTCAGCGCGGCGAGGTAGTCGTTCACCGAGTCCTCGTCGAGCGCGCGGGTCCCGGCGTTCTGCACGCCGGCGGTCGCGTCGCTCAGGTCGGCGGGAGCGGGGTCGTCCCCGCAGCCGACGAGGGCGACGGCGGAGGCGGCGAGGAGGAGGCTGGCGGTCGGGTTCGGGCGCATCACTTCGGCTCCGGATCGGGTTCGGGTTCGTTCGCGAGAGCGGTCAACCGTACGCGAATCTCGTCACGGTTCCAGTCGGCGGCGCCGAGCACGTGATCGACGAGTTCGCCGTTCCGGTCGAGGATCCACGTCGCGGGGATCGCCGCGGTCCGGAACCGGGGCGGCGCCGACTCGCCGGAGTAGAACGGGAGGTCGAGGCCGGACCGGGCGGCGAACGCGCGGACCGTCGGGAGCGACTCGTCGGAGACGAACGCGAACGCGACCCCGTCGCCGAGGAAGTCGCGGAGCGCCGCGAAGCTCGGGAGCTCCTCCACGCACGGTGGGCACCAGGTCGCCCACGCGTTCAGCACGAGCGGGCGGTCGAGCGTCTCGCCGAGCGTGGTCTCGTCGCCGTCGAGCGCGACCCAGCGCCAGGCCCGGTCCTGTTCGTCGATGCGTTCGCCGATCCGACTCGTCCCGGGCGACGGGGGCGGACGCGACAGGCCGGACTGCATCGCGGCGACGACCGCGAAGACCGCGACCACGAGGACCATCACGAGCCCCGCCGCCGGCGCGACCCAGAGGTAGCGGCGATCCTCGGCCGTCCTCTCCGCCGCCACGAGCGGCCCGGCCAGCGTCATCGCTCCGGCGACCAGGGCGCACGCGACGCCGGCGAGGACGCTCCAGAGCACGACCCGGCCGACGCTCCCGCCGAACCCGCCGAACTCGGCGGCGGCGAGCAGCACCGCGCCGGCGACGAGCGATCCGACGAAGAGGGCGTGGATCGCGTTCGACGCCCGCTCGGGACGGAGGCGCGTCCGGCAGGCGCGACAGCGGACGTAGAGCGGCGCGGTCGGGGAGAGGAAGAGGGCGCTCCAGCCGACCTCGGCCGAGCACGAGGGACAGCGAGCGCGCACGACGCCTCCTCTTGGTGGGACGGTCGCCGGAAGCGTAGCAGCCGGACGGGGAAGGCGCGCGGGGCCGTTCGCCTCGGGACCAGCCTCCGGGAGGATTCTCCTTCACGCCGGGTCGCTCCGCGGGGTCGTACACCTCGTCCCTCACCCGAGAAGGAGTTCCTCATGATTCGAATCGTCATCGGACTCGTCGCCGCCGGCGCGTGGGCGGCCGTCGCGCTCGCCGCGGAGAACGACGCGTGGAGCGAGGTGGTGACCTGGCGGACCGCCGACGGGTCGTACGCCAGCGCGGTCCACGCCACGCTGATGCCGGACGGCAGCGTCGTCTGCGTCGGGTTCAAGCGGGACGCGGCCGACGCCGCCGCCGCGACCGAGCAGCAGCGCGCGGTGTTCCGGCACGAACCGACGCCGCTCGGCGCGCCCCTCCCGGCGGAGCGGGTCGTCTCCGAGTTCGCGCCCCCGCTCGACGCCGACCCGCTCCTCGTGCCGCCGTACCTCGTGCTCGACGACCTGTTCTGCTCCGGCCAGACCCTCCTGGCCGACGGGTCCCTCCTGCACGTCGGGGGGACCAGGGCGATCCTGAGTCTCGAGACCGAGGAGGTGAGCGTCCTCGGCCTCCCGTACGCCGCGCGTTTCGACGGCGTCGCGTGGAGCCGCGAGCCGAACGACATGATCACGCCCGGCCCGTTCGGGGAGCCCGCGCGCTGGTACCCCACGGTCACGCGACTGGCCGACGGGCGCGCCCTCGTGACCGGCGGCTACGACGTCGTCGCGCCGGTGGCGTCCTTCAACCGGAGCACGGAGATCTTCGATCCGGAGACCGGGACGTGGGAGACGCACTCGCCGTCCGGCGTGCCGCCCGAGGAGATCGTCAATGCGGACTACACGCACGCGGTGGTCCTCCCGGAGTCGGCGCCGTTCTTCGACGTCCTCCTGTTCGGTCACGCCGGGTCGCCGGTGCTGATGTCGCTCGACGGCGCCTTCAAGTGGCTGTCGTCGGGGACGCCGCGGCCGGGGACGCTCGCCGGCGAGCTGCCGAACCTCGGCGCCTCGACGGCGCTCCTGCCGCTCCGTGTCGACGAGGGGGAATGGGGCTACGCGAACGGTGCGGTGCTGATCGCCGGCGGCGGCGACCCGGTGGCGCACCAGCCGTTCGCGGACGTGTACGACCCGATCGCCGCCGCCTGGCTCTCCCGCGTCGACACCGGCGTGCGCCGGCACCACCCGTCGACGGTCGTGTTGCCGGACGGCCGCGTGCTGATCGTCGCCGGGCACGACAAGCAGGGCGGGGACGGCGTGCGGCGGGCGACCTTCATCGATCCGCGGCGCGGTTTCGCGGTCACCCACGGCGCGGCGGAGAGCGCGGAGGTGCGCGGGTACCACGCGGTCAGCCTCCTCCTCCCGGACGGCCGGGTGCTCGTCGGTGGCGGTCGCGACGCGGTGACGGAGGAGTCGGCGGAGAAGGTGACGTTTCGGTACTACTCGCCGCCGTACGTCTTCCGCGAGCGGCCGCGCGTGACGAAGCACCCGAAGAACCTCCAGCGGAACGTCCTCGCGCTCGTCGAGTCGAAGGGGGCGCGGCCGGTCGAGGCGGTGCTCGTGGCGCTCGGCTCGATGACGCACTCCTTCGACACGAACCAGCGCGCGGTCGAGGTGCCGATCGTCTCCAGCCTTCCGACCGCGGACGGCTGGATCTCCGCGCTCGCACCGCCGGCCGACGCGGGGGTCCTGCCGGCGGGGCACTACATGCTGTTCCTGGTCGACCGGGATCGAACCCCGTCGCGCGCGCCGATCGTGCGCGTCGGCGGGTGATCGAGCGTGCCCCCCGGCCGGCGGACGCTCGGGGGGCGCGCCTTCGCTCAGCCGCCCTTCTTGCCGCGCTGCTCGGCGAACAGCTTCATCGCGCGCTGGGCCTCCTCCGCGGTCGCCTTCCGGACCTCGTGCGTCCGCGGGTCGTACATCGTCAGCTCGTGCGTCGCGGGGTCGTAGACGAAGTAGAGGCCGGTCACCGGGTCCTCGAGGTGGAGGCGATCGGGCTTGCCGCTCGGCTCGTCGGCGGGGGGCGGCTCGTCGCCCGGCTCGGCCGGCTCGAGGTCCATCACGAACTCGGCGGCCCAGACCTGGCTCGATCCGTCGGGAGCCCGCTGGCTGGTCCACATCATGGTGGTGCCGTCGGCGTCGAAGACCGGCAGGCCGTCGAACCCCGCCGCGTGGGTCACCCGCCGCCGCCGCGTCCCGTACTTCGTCGGGCGGTCCTCGGCGCCGGGGTCGGCGTCGACGAGGAAGACCTCGTAGTTCTCGTGGCCCATCTCCGAGGTCGCGTAGACGAGGTAGCGGCCGGACGGGTGCCAGAACGGCGCCCAGTTGACGTGCGCGTTGTCGGTGAGCTGGAACTCGCGGTCGACGCCGAGGACGTTCCCCGCGTGGTCGAACGCCAGCTCGGAGACGAAGATCTGCAGGAGGTCGTTGCCGCGGCGGTCGGAGCGGTAGCAGATCCGCTCGCCCTCCGGCGAGAAGAACGGCCCGCCGTCGTAGCCGGCCGCGACCGTGACGGGGACCTGCCGGCCGTCCTCGAGGTCCATCACGACGAGGTCGCCGCCGCTCTTCCCCTCCTCGACGACGTGCTCGCAGAAGACGAGGTACCGGCCGTCCGCGCGGATGACGCACTCGGCGAGGTACGCGTCGGGGTTCTCGACCATCCGGGTCAGGCCGC
>JBICIB010000680.1:0-2557 GCA_043101415.1 Planctomycetota bacterium JB042
TCCGGACCCGGAGCGGCCGGTCCGGATGATCTTCGTGACCGACGGCGACCCGACGGTCGGCGAGACCGACCACCGGACGATCATCGAGAACGCCGTGGCGCGGAACCGGGCGGACGTGCGGATCTTCGCGTTCGGGGTCGAGTCGGCGGTCGACGGCGTCCTGCTGAACAACCTCGCGGCCAAGACCGGCGGGACCGCGGCGCGGGTCGAGCGCGGCGACGAGCTCGACGACGCGGTCGGTGCGTTGACCGAGAAGATCGCGCGGCCGGTGCTCGCGGATCTGGCGGTGCGGGTCGAGGGGGGCGGCGCGTACGACCTCGAGCCGCACGCCCCGCCCGACCTGTTCGCCGGCGGGCAGGTCCGGCTGGTCGGTCGGTACGCCGAGCCGGGGCCGGTCACGGTGACGCTGACCGGGACGCGACGGGGTCGCGCGGTCGAACTGAAAGGGACGTTCGACCTCCCGGGTCGCGCGCGGGCCGACGCGCCGCTCCGGCGTCTCTGGGCGAAGCGGCGGATCGCGTTCCTCCAGGACGAGCTCTGGTGGAGGGACGCGCCGGCCGCGCACGAGGAGCTGAAGTACGAGATCGTCCGGCTCAGCCTCGCCGAGCGGATCCTGACCCCGTACACCGCGATGCTCGTCCTCGAGACGGACGACGACTACCGGCGGCACGGCCTGCCGGTCCCCGCGCGCTCGGAGAAGGAGCTCGCCGCGCTCGACGTCGCCGACGAGGCGGCGGCCGAGGCGTGGAGCGCGACGACCGAGTTCGAGGGGCGGATCGCGGACGACGCGACGGCGAGCGGACCGCGTCCGGTCGGCGGCGGGACGATGCCGTCGCCGTCGAGCGGGCCGAAGGGTGGTCCGTCGGCTCCCGGCGCCGGAAAGCCCTCGCGGCCCTGGTCCGGCGCTCCGTCGAGCCCCGGCGCGGGGCCGCCGCCGGGCGGCGGCGGCGGCGGGCCCCGCGGCCCGGTCACGTCGGGCGGAGGCGGTGGCAAGAAGTGCCGCCCGAGCGAAGGGTTCGAGCAATGGCCCTTCTGGTGGGAACACAACAGGGACGCGGTCCTCGTCCGGACGTCGAACCACGCAGGGTCCGTCCCGTCCGGCGGGGCCGCGTTCCTCTCCGGCCTGGCGCGGCGGGAGACGACGAGGGAGAGCCGGAGTCCGACCACGGACGAGGCGATCGCCGCGTTCGTCCCCGTGCTCCGGGGCGTGCTCGGGGACGCGGACGCGGACGTCGTCGACTCGGCGCTGATGGCGCTCGGGAAGATCGTGCCCGCGGACCGGGGAGACCTCGTGCTCGACGACCTCGTCGCCGGGCTCTCGAGCCCTCACGTCACGGTCCGGCACGCGGCGATCCTCTCGCTCGGCGTGCTCGGGAGCGTCGAGGCGCTCCCGTCGCTCCACGCGATGCTGAAGGACCGGTCGGTCGAGCGACTGGAGGCGGCGTTCGCGGCGGCTTCGGTCGGCGCGATCGGGGCGCCGGAGTCCGTCGACGTGCTGTTCGACACGATCCGCGCCGAGCCGAAGGGCGAGGTCGACCTCGAGTCGATGGTCGTCCTCGCGCTCGGCCAGTTCGAGGTCCGGCGGGACGAGATCGTGGCGTTCCTCTCCGCCCGTCTCACCGACCCGTCCCTCGCGCGGACGACCGCGGCGCAGATCCCGATCAGCCTGGCCCGACTCGGCGGCGAGGCGCGGGAAGCGCTCCCGCAGCTCGTCCGCCTCGCCGCGGGGCGGAAGACGGACGTCCGCATGGTCGAGTCGTGCGTGCTCGCGCTCGGGTCGCTCGCCGACCCCGACGACGCCGCGGTGTTCGAGCTCCTCATGGAGACGATCCGCGACTCGAAGATCGAGCAGGCCCGGCACTTCGCGTTCATCGCCCTGGCCGAGCTCACGGGGAGGGCGGCGCGCGACCTGCCGCGGTACGAGGCGCGGGTCGACGAGGTGATCGCGTTCCTCTCCGCGCAGCTCGAGCGACCGCGGGCGCAGACGCACCAGCCGTGGGCGGCGACGTCCCTGGCGTTGATCGGGCGGGAGCTCGGCGACGCGTCGTCCCGCCGGGTGCGGATCATCACGACCCTGATCGAGGCGTTCGAGGACTCGAACCACCCGATCTACCGGTCCGCGTTCGCGACCGGGCTCGGCCTCCTGGAGGCGCACGCCGCCGGCGAGATGCTGCTCGACGAGTTCGAGGAGCAGCTCGGGAAGCGTTCGCGGTCGGACGAGCTCTGCGGCGGGCTGGCGACCGCGCTCGGCCTGCTCCGGACCCCCGGGGCGACCGCGACGCTGCTCCGGTGGCTCGACGAGCGGCCGGCGCCGCGACTCTCGATCCAGGCCGTGGCCGCGCTGGGGCGGATCGGCGATCCCGAGGCCGTCGCGCCGCTCGTGGCCCGGCTTCGGACCGCGACCGCCCTGAACGAGCTCGCATCGACCGCCCGCGCGCTCGGCGACCTCCGCGACCGCGCCGTGGCCCCCCGCCTCGTCGAGCTGATCGAGGACGAGTCCGCCTCGGGGCTGGCCCGCGCGTTCGCCTGCGTCGCCCTCGGCCGCCTCGCCGAGAAG
>JBICIB010000681.1:0-10351 GCA_043101415.1 Planctomycetota bacterium JB042
AGGGTGAAATCGGGCGCCTTCTTCCCCTCCGCGACGGAGGACGTGGCGGCGCTCTTCTCGGGGACGGCTGGACTCATGACGTTAGTCTTTTCTCTTTCGTGATTTGGTGAGAACCGGCGACCCTCGCGAGATGCGCGACGGCCTCCTTTCCCACCTCGATTCCGAATCAATACGTTTACCAATCCGAAGCGCTTGCTTCAAGCCGGGGGCCACGATCTCGGCCCCCTCGCCCCCGGAACCGCCGAGTCGTCCCGGCGGGGGCCCGCGCCGGTCGAGGGAAAACGACGAAAAACCGGGAGCCCCGGAACGTCCCCGGCCGGGCTCCGTAGAAACCCCCGCTTCATGCCGGAAAACGTGGGCCCGGCGGTCGGGCCCCGCCGGCGCGGACGTTGGCAGCGGCCGTCTGCGTCGGCGCTTACGCCGAAAACGGGCGACTCCTATCGGGGTCGCCCGTTTTCTCGTTCCTGGACGTCAGCGGAGGCGGAGGCCTCGATCGAAGGCCGGCCGCATCGCGTCGGAAGGCGACTCGAGGCGGGCGAGCGGGCGCGGCGAATCCGGCGAGGAGTCGGTCGGTTCGGGCTCCGCCCGCGGCGAGTTCGCGGCCCGGTGCGGCGGCGCGGACGCGGGAGGGGCCTGGACCGGCGCGTCCGATCGCGGGAGCCCGCTCGCTCCGATCGCCACGCCGAGGGCGAGGGAGGCGCCGAACGGGAGCCAGGCGCGGAGGCGGCCGCGGACCCGCCCCTCCGGCGCGAGCGCCCGGGTGATCTCGTCGCCGAGCACGAGGTGGGTGATCTCGGAGGCGTCGCCGAGGTCTCCGGTCGCCCGGAGGAGCGCGTGCGACATCTCGCCCGCGTCCGCGAACCGCGCGCCGGCGTCGACCGCGGTCGCGCGCTCGACGATCGCGTCGAGCGCCGCGGGCGCGTCGGGGTCGACCTCCCGTAGCGTCGGCTTGTCGCCGCTCCGGACGGCGTCGACCAGCGCTCCGAGCTCCTCCTGCGCGAACGCGGGGCGCAGGGTCAGCATCTCGAACAGCACGAGGCCGAGGGCGTAGACGTCCGCCGTGGGGCCGCTCCGCGCGCCCTCCGGCCGGAGGAGCTCCGGGGCCATGAACCGGACGGTCCCCGGAGGGACGAGGCCGTCGTCGACCGGGGCTCCGCCCGCCTCGGCGGCGACCCCGAGGTCGACCAGGATCGGCCTCCCGACCGGGTCGAGGAGGACGTTCGCCGGCTTCAGGTCGCGGTGGACGACCCCGGCGCCATGCAGATGCTCCAGGGCGCCCGAGAGCGCGCGCGCGACGACGCACGACGCGAGGTTCGCCCGCCGCGCCGCCGCCTCGTCCCCGCGCCGGAACCAGCCGGAGGTCTTCGTCGTGTCCCCGACCGCCGCGGCCCGGAGGCTCGCCTGCAGGGTCTCCCCCTCCACGTACGTCATCGTGAAGAACGGCCGGCCCTCGGATTCGCCGAAGGTGTGGATCGGCACGATGTTCGGGTGGGCGATGCGCGCCAGCCGTTGCGCCTCGGCGTGGAAGCTCGCCCGCGCCTCGGGCGTGTCGACCCCCTCGGCGGGGAGCATCTTCAGCGCGACCCAGCGCTGCAGGGCCGGCTCGAACGCGCGGTAGACGACGCCCATGCCCCCTCGCCCCAGCGGCGAGAGCCGCTCGAACCCGTCGCACCGCGGCGGGGCCTCCGTCCATTCCTCGATCACGCCGGCACTCCCTCGATCGACCCGACCCCCTTGTCGGGCGGAAGCGGACGTGATCCTGAATCTAGATTCTATGATTCGGACGGTGGGGCGGGCCCGCCCAGCTTCCAGTCGGCCCGGACCCGGGCGACCTCGTCCCCCGCGCCGTCCCGGACGACGGCCACGACCTCGACCTCGTCGGCGCGGCCGAGGTCGACGTCGGCCGGGATCGTCCCCTCCGCCTCGAGCGTCCCGCGCCCCTTCTTCGTGAACTCGGTCCGGAACCGGACCAGGATCGCGCGCCGCTCGTCGGGGAGGGCGGAGAGGAGGGCGAGCCCGGACGCGAGCTCGCCGAGGTTCATCAGGGCGGCGGCGTGGACGGAGTCGAGGTGGTTCCGGATCGCGCGCCGGTCGTGCATCCGCACGCGCGCGAGCCCCTCCTCCAGCCGGACGACGCGCGGGACGATCGTCCCGGAATACGGGACCATCGCCGCCAGCCGCCGGCTGAAGAGCCACGCCCCGAGCGGCTTCGACTCGAGGCGCCGCCAGCGGGCGAGGAGCCGGCTCACCCGTCGGACGGCTTGCACCAGCGGTCGAGCCAGTCGAAGAAGACGCGGTGCCACAGCACGCCGTTCTGCGCGCCGAGGACCCAGTGCCCCTCCTCGGGGAAGTAGAGGAAGCGGCTCGGCACGCCCATCCTCTGGGCGGCGGTGAACGCCTGCATCCCCTCGCCGATCGGGACCCGGTAGTCCTTCTCGCCGTGGATCACGAGGAGGGGCGTGTCCCACGCGGCGACGAACCGGTGGGGGGAGTTCGCGTCGAACTCCGCCTGCGCCTCCGGCGACGTCCAGTACGGCGGGCCGACGTCCCAGTTCGCGAACCAGAGCTCCTCGGTCACGCCGTGCCAGCTCTCGAGGTTGAACAGGCCGCAGTGCGAGATCATGGCGCAGAACCGGTCCTCCTGGTCGTGCCCCATCAGCCAGTAGACCGAGTAGCCGCCGAAGCTCGCCCCGATCGCCGCCGTCCGGTCGCGGTCGACGTACGGCTCCTCGAACATCGCGTCGGTCGCGGAGAGGTAGTCCCGCATTGCCTGCCCGCCCCAGTCGCGCGAGATCGCGTCGTTCCAGTCCTGGCCGAACCCGGGGAGGCCGCGCCGGTTCGGGGCGACGACGACGTAGCCGTTCGCGGCCATCAGGTGGAAGTTCCACCGGTAGCTGAACCACTGGGTGATCGGGCTCTGCGGGCCGCCCTGGCAGTAGGTGAGCATCGGGTACTTCTTCGAGGCGTCGAAGCCGGGCGGCTTGATCACCCAGCAGTGCATCCGCTTGCCGTCGGTCGTCTCGACCCACCTCTCCTCGACGGTCGGGAGCAGGAGGTGCTCGTAGACGTCGTCGTTCACGTGCGTGATCACCTCCGGCGCGCCGCCGCGGCCGGGGACGCGCACGAGCTCGTACGGCCGCTCCATCGTCGACTTCATCGCGTAGATCGTCCCGCCGTCGGGCGACACGATCGGGTGGCCGAGGTTGTGACGCCCCTCCGTCAGCTGGAAGAGCGTGCCGTCGAGCGCGATCCGGAACAGCTGCGTCGTCCCCTTCGTCGCCGACGAGAAGACGATCGACCTCGAGTCCGGCGACCAGGTGAAGTCGGAGACCCAGTCCGGGAACTCCACGGTCAGCTCGCGCCGCTCGCCCGTCGCGCGGTCGAGCAGCATCAGCCGCTCGCGGTCCGCCTCGAACCCGGCGCGCTCCATCGACGTCCACGCGAGGAACTTCCCGTCCGGCGAGTAGAGGGGGGTCCGATCGAACCCGTCGAGACCGTCGGTGACGGAGGTCGCCGGCCCGCCGGACGCCTTCACGACGTACAGGTCGGAGTCGGTGCTCGCCTCCGGGTCGTCGACCCTCTTCGCCGTGTAGCAGAGCTCGGTCCCGTCCGGGGACCACGCGATCTGCTCGCCGCCGCCGAACGGCACCAGCGGCGTGTCGACCCGCTCGCCCTTCATCAGGTCGACCGGGTCGCCGCCCGCGACGTCCTGGACGAACAGGTGCGAGTACGTCCCGTCGTACCACGAGTCCCAGTGCCGGTAGAGGAGGTCGTCGACGATCCGCGCGTTCGCCTCGGGGAGGTCCGGGTACGTCGTCTTCAGCTCGGGATCGAGGCGCACCTTCGACGTGAACGAGATCCGCTTCCCGTCGGGCGACCACTGGAAGTTCGAGACCCCCTCCTCGACGTCGGTCAACGCGGTCGCCTCGCCGCCGAACGGGCTGATCGTCCAGACCTGGGGCTTCTCCCCGCGCGACGAGACGAACCCGATCGTCTCCCCGTCCGGCGACCACCGCGCGTTCGAGTCCCCCTTCTCGTGCGTCGTCAGCCGCCGCACCGAGAGGTCCTCCGTCCGCAGCAGCCAGAGGTCGCCGTTCCCCGCGTTCTTCGCCAGGTCGTACCGCGTCACCTGGAAGACGATCCACTCCCCGTCCGGGGAGAGCTGCGGATCGGAGACGCGCCCGAGCTTCCAGAGGAGCTCGGGGGTCATGCGGGTCGCGGGCTCCTCGGCGGCCGCCGGGAAGGCGAGGGCGAGGGCGAGGAGGGAGGAGAGGGACGCGAGCGTCGGCATCGGCGGACTCCGTGAGGGCGGCGGGAGCGCGTGAGTCTAGAGGAACGGGCCGGGGGCCGGGCTCGGGGGCCGGGAAGTCGGCGCCGAGCTCAGTCGAGGCGGCCGACGGCGTGCGCGGCGGCGTCCGCGACGGTGCCGTCGCGGACGAGGCGGGTCGCGGCCTCGATGTCCGGGGCGAACTCGCGGTCGCGCAGCAGCGGCTTCACGACGGCGCGGACGGCGTCGTACCCCGCCCGCGCGCCGGCCCCCGGCTCGATCCAGCGGTCGTGCAGCTCGAGCGCCTGGGCCGCGGCGAGGAGTTCGATCGCGACGACGCGCTCGGCGTTCCGCACGACCTGCCGGAGCTTCCGGCCGGCCCAGGTCGCCATCGACACGTGGTCCTCCTTGCCGGCGGAGGTCGGGATCGAGTCGACGGTCGCGGGGTGGGCGAGCGTCTTGTTCTCCGAGACGACGGCGGCGGCGGTGACCTGGGCGATCATGAAGCCGGAGTTCAGCCCCGGCTCGCGGGCGAGGAAGGCGGGGAGCCCCGAGAGGTCGGGGTTGACGAGGTTCTCGATCCGGCGCTCCGAGATGTTCGCCAGCTCGGCGGCGGCGATGGCGCAGAAGTCGGAGACCATCCCGACCGGTTCGGCGTGGAAGTTCCCACCGTTCAGGATCGCGTCGTCGGCGGGGAAGAGGAGCGGGTTGTCGGTGACCGAGTTCATCTCCCGCTCGACCACCGCCGCCGCGTGCGCGAAGGTGTCGCGGGCGGCGCCGTGGACCTGCGGGGCGCACCGGAGGGCGTACGGGTCCTGCACCCGGTCGCAGTGGCGGTGCGAACGGACGACCGCGCTGCGGGCGAGGAGGCGCCGGACGTTCGCGGCGACCCGCCCCTGGCCGGCGTGCGGGCGGACCGCGTGGATGCGGCGGTCGAACGCCTTCACCGAGCCCCGGAGCGCTTCGATCGTCATCGCGCACGCGACGTCGGCCGTCCGGGCGAGCGACAGGGCCGAGAGGAGGCCGTCGGCGGCGAGCGCGGTCGAGACCTGCGTGCCGTTGATCAGCGCGAGCCCCTCCTTCGCCTGGAGGACCATCGGCTCGAGGCCGAGCTTCCTCGAGAGGGCCGCGCCGGAGAGCCGCTTCCCGTCGAGCCGCGCCTCGCCCTCTCCGATCAGGAGGAGCGCGAGGTGCGCGAGCGGGGCGAGGTCGCCGGACGCGCCGACCGAACCCTGCTCGGGGAGGAGCGGCGCCACGCCGGCCGAGAAGAGCGCGAGGAGGCGATCGATCAGCTCCGGGCGGACGCCGGAGTGGCCGCGGGCGAGGGCGTTGGCGCGCAGCACGAGCGCGAGACGCGCGACCCCGTCGTCGAGCGGCGCGCCGGTCCCCGCCGCGTGCGAGAGGAGGAGGTTCCGCTGCAGCAGCTCGAGGTCGTCCCGGCCGATCCGGACGCGCGAGAGCTTCCCGAAGCCGGTGTTGATGCCGTACAGCGCCTCGTCGGCGCCGGCGCGTCGCTCGACCATCCTGCGCGCATGGCGCACGGCCCGCCGCGCGGCGCGCGACAGGCTCGCCTTCGGGTGCGCGCCGCGCACGACGCGGCGGGCGTCCTCCAGGGTGAAGGAGCGACCGTCGATCCTCATGGGGGAACTCTCCTCGATGACGGTCTCGTCATCGGCGGACTCGCGGGAGATCCTAGACGATCGGTCCGACCCCGGAAACGCCGAGGCCGGCGATTCCGCGAGACGTCCTCAACGGCGGAGACGGAGCTCGTACACGGTGATCGGCGGCCGCGCGATCGTCTCGACCGTCTCGAGGCCGCGGGGGGCGAGGGCGTTCACGCCGGCGCCGGCCCGGCCCTCTCCCGCGACCGCGACGTAGAACGCCGGGCGCCCCTCGCGGACCCACCGGACGAGATCGGCGAGGGTCGCGTCGTCGACCCGGTCTCCCGACGCGAGCGACCGGACGTCAGGGATCCTCCCGTCCCGCCCCTTCCGCCCGAGCTCGTCGATCGCGGCGAGGTGCGGGTCGGCGGTCCGGCGGTTCGTCACGATCACCTCCCGGCCGTCGCCGAGCGCGGGGGCGGCGAGGGTCACCGGGAAGTTGCAGACGACGATCGAGCCGCGCGGCAGCTCCGCGTCGAGCGAGGAGAGCCACCGCGTCATCGGCGGCAGCGGCCGGACCCGCGGCGTCGTGAGGACCTCGGGGGCGAGCGCGCGCGCCGGCGCGACGATCGCGACCGCGAGGAGGGCGACGCCGGCGAGCGCGCCCGCCGGTCCGCCGGCGCGCGGCCCGACGAGCCGGGCGACGCCGGCCCGGAGCGCCTCGGCCCCCGATCCGGCGAGGACCGCGAGGAGCGGCAGGAGCGGCACGAGGAACCGCGGGTCGGGCCGGTCGGCGAGGAGGTGGAACCCGACCATCGCCGGCAGCGTCGTCCCGGTCGCGAGCGCGAGGAGGCGCGCGACGGGGCAGCGGCGCGCCAGGACGAGGAGCCGCGCGAGCCCGACGACCGCCAGCAGCGCGGCGCCGACGCTCCAGAGCGACCCGACGCCGAGCAGTTCGAGGCCGAACGCCGCGGGGCTCGGCAAGTCGCTCGACCCCGCCGAAGCGGATCCCCAGAACCGCTCCCCGTCGGCGAGCGGCGACCCGAACGTCCGCCACCGGTGCCCCGCGAGCAGCAGGAGCGCGACGACCGCCGGCCCCGCGGCGAACCGGACGGCGCCGAGCGCCCGGCCGCGGGGCGGCGCGAGGGCGTGGCGGGTGCCGTAGAAGAGGACGACCGGGAGGAGGACCGCCGCGTTCGAGGGGCGGACGGTCACGGCCAACCCGGCCGCGACCCCGGCCAGGAGGAGCGCCCCCGACCGCGGCACGCCGTCGGGACGGCGCCACGCCGCGAACGCGCCGGCGAGGAGGACCGTCCCGACGAGCGCCGCCGACGCGGTCTCGCTCATCGCGAGTCCGCTGAGGTCGATCGCGAGGGGGGAGAGGGCGACCACCGCGCCGGCCGTCGCCCCCCCGAGGACGCCGGCGGCGAGCGCGCCGAGGAGCAGGACGACCGCCACGCCGGCGAGCCCGAAGAGGAACGCCGCGTCGGCCGCCGCCGACGGGTCGCCCCCCTCGAGCGCCACGATCGGCGCGGCGAGGAGCGGGAACCCGGGGGGAGGGCGCGGCGGGTAGCGGGCGTCGCCGATCCGGAGCGCGAACTCCCCGCGCTCGACGAGCGCGGCCGCGGCGAGCCCGTGATCGAGCGCCTCGGGGCGCGGCTTCAGGTCGGGCCCTTCGCGGGGCGCCGTCCTCACCCGCACGGTCGCCGCGACCGCGAGGAGCAGGACCGCGACGAGCGCGAGGGCGACGGTCGACCGCGTCACGGGCGCGGCGGACGGCGGCGGCTCACCGCCGGTTCTTCAGACCCATCTGGCGCAGACCGGTGAACAGGAACTCGCGGAACTCGGCCTCGAAGTCGGCCCAGTCCTCGTCGGTCTCGAGGTAGAAGATCTCCTCGAACGCCTCGCCGCCCCCTTCGCCGCGGACCTCGGCGCGCATGTAGTCGTGGAACTGCGGCAGGTACTTCCCGTCCTGGTAGTAGTTCAGGAACATGCAGAGCGCCCACCCCTGCGAATAGACCATCCCGGTCAGCCGCTGGTTCGCGCCGTTCGCCTCCTGCGAGTTCTGCGCCGCCTTGAACTGCCAGAAGCCGAGGTGGACGAGGTCCTTCAGCGACAGGGCGTCGCCGGTCATCGTCTTCCCCTGCACGTCCGAGTAGCGGTGCTTCAGGAACTGACCGAGCTCGAACGTGCGCACGAACCCCTGCTCCTCCTCGGAGTACTCGAGCTTGCTCTGGTGGCCGCCCATGAAGTCCGCGAACCCCTCCTGGAACCACGGCGAGCGGTTCCCCTGCGGGACGTTCCACTTCCTCGTGGCGAAGTCGACGAGCTGGTGCGTCCCCTCGTGGAACATCACCTCCCAGAGGTTCGACTGCCGCCACTGGGTCAGGATCCCGGTCCCCGGCATGTAGTACCCGGCCATGAACTCCTCGTTCGCCAGGCGGAGGTCGGGGCGCTCCTCGCGCATCTTCTTGTACGAGTCCTTGCTGTCGTACACGAGGACGACGACCGGCTCCTCGATCTCCTGGAGGTCGAGGAGCGCTCCGAAGTTGTCGAAGAAGACCTGGTACAGGTAGCCGAGGATCTCGCCGTACTCCTTCGCGAGCGTGTCGATGTCGACGTTGTCCTTCCGCTCGACCGCGACGACGTACGGGCGCGGCATCACCGGGGTCTCCGGGTCGGCCTTCGTCTCGCCGTCGTCGTAGAGGAACGTCCAAAAGTCGTCGCCGTACGTCCGCTTCAGCTCGTCGATCTTCATCTCCGCCCGCGGCACGAACCCGGCGGCCCCGCCCTTCGCGAGCGCCTCGAGCTCCTCGAGCGAGACCTCGTCGCTCTCGTCCTCGCCGCCGGCGACGGCGAGCTGGGCGCCCGCGAGCGGTGCGGTCCCCAGGAGCAGCAGGAGGAGCGTGATCGTCCGGTGGACGAGGCGGTTCGGGATCATGGGAAGTCCTCGCGGCGACGGTCGGGGCATGATAGCAAGCCGCTCCGGGGATCTCGAAGGTCCCGGGACGCCGGGTCGGTCAGGCGGGCCGATAGACGTTGACCGCCCCCTCGAGCTCGCGTTCCAGCACGTCCGCCACCGCCTCGATGCCGCTCCGCGTCGTCTCGGACGAGAAGACGTAGAACTTCCAGAGGTTCCGGTACGACGCCTCCAGGTCCTTCAGGCGGGGGATCCGGTCGGCGAAGTCCGCCAGCGGACGGACGGTCTCCTCGCCCGGGAAGAGGACGTGGATGCGGGCCTCCTTGAGCTGCATGCGGCGCGCGGGGCAGTAGAGCATCACGTCGACCTCGCGGCCGAGCCGCGCCGACGCCGCCGCCTCGATGCGGCGCTCCGCCTCGCTCCGTTCGCGATGGCGGCCGGGCGCGAAGAACCGCTCGATCAGCGCCTCCTGGACGTCCTCGTTGGCGTACCGCGGATAGACGCCGCACCGCTTCAGGAGGCGGCGCGACCGGAAGCGGAGGAGGAGGCGTCGGACGCGACGGTTCTCCGGCTCGGAGCCGTAGTCGAGCCCCTCGAGGAAGTGGATCAGCGAGTCGTCGGTCTGGTCGTAGAAGTCCGTCTCCTCGGCCGCTCCCGACGCGATCGCGGCCTCGACCGCCTTCGCCACGAGCGCGCCCGCCGCGATCTTCGCGTGGTGGTAGTAGACCCGCTCGGAGAAGTAGTACCGCGCCTCGAGCATCCGGACGACCTCCGACAGGACGTCCTCCCGGACGAGCCCGCGCTTGGCGACGTCGATGAAGAGGTTCCCCGTCGCCCGGTCGACCTTGAACGAGTGGAGGAGCCGCGGGTCGGTCGAGAGGTTCAGGCCGGTGTAGTACGCGTCCCGCGAGAGGTAGTCGAAGATGTCGGCGCAGATCGTGTCCCCGATGATCTGCTTCCAGCAGACCGGGATGCGCTGGCGCGCGGGGCCGGCGTCGAGGATCCCCATCACCTCCTCGGCCACGCCGAGCCGTTCGAGCTCCTCGCCGAGCATGCCGGACTGGAAGGTCCGCTCGATCCGCGCCGGCGTGTCGTGCCGCGCGAACAGCCCGGTCTGGTCCTCGATGTTGTGACCGAACGGGATGTGGGTGACGTCGTGGAGGAGGGCCGCGAATCGGACCAGCCGCTCCTCCTCGTCGGAGAGGGCGAGGCAGCCGCGCGGCGTGAGCGCCCGGTTCCGCTCGATCGCCTCGATCATGCGGCTGGCGACGTGGCAGGTGCCGACCATGTGCTCGAACCGGGTGTGGGTCGCGCCCGGATAGACGAGGTACGCGGTGCCGAGCTGTCGAACCCCACGCGCGCGCTGGACTTCGGGCGTGTCGAGGAGGGCGAGCTCCTCGTGGGTCAGGTGGACGTCCCCGTGGACGGGGTCCCGGATGACCGAATGTTTCCGAACGGGCATGATCCGGCCGAGTGTACACTCGGACCCCGCCAGGGACCCTCCATGACGTCACGCGATCGCACGGCCCGGATCTCGCCGCCAGCAGCGCGCCGGGCAGCGAG